>CAZBCB010000126.1:5755-7868 GCA_964489905.1 uncultured Bacteroidales bacterium | reverse complement strand
TATTAATTCAATCTGTAAATATTTTTATTATGGAAAAGATATTAAAATCTGGCTTTTTAGCCATGGATGATATGAAAGAGTTAATTAATTTTTTCTTTTTTAAATGGTTATTAATATTAATCGTTATATTTTCCCATACTGCGGTTGCATCACCCCATGGGATAACAACCAATAAATCTATCTGGGGCATGATTAGTGTTAAAGGCAATTATGCACTCCTTACGGGAAGTTTCAATGGAAGGGATTATTTCACAACCGAAGAAGAGATAATTATTGTGCCTGATATTGAAGGATCTGGCGGTTTTGGATTATCAGTGGGGGCTAATTTTCATAAATGGTCTTATGATTTTTCATATTACCGTTCAGTACATCACTATGGTTATTATGATGTAAGTTTTGCAGGTACATGTAATAATAATATTTTACGTTTTATAGGTATTAAAGGTTATTTTAATCCCGACAAATGGTTTAATCCTTTTATCGATTTTGATATTTCGGGACACTGGATTACAATCAACAAGGGAGCCATCAGGCCTGAAACTCCCGAAAATATTGTGCCTGCTACATACGGAGGAATAAGTATGGGTTTGGGAGGGGGCATATCATTTCAGGCCGGCAGGAATATTTCATTTGACATCGGCACAGTGGCCTCGTGGCTTGTAGGTACTGACGTTAAAGCAAAAAAAAGTAAAAATTATGAAATTAGCAGGTTTTCAAACTTCCTGCTCAACAGTTCACTTGGCATAACATGGCATTTCCGATAGCAATAAGTCTATAGTAATAATGTTAAACCCACATAATTAATAAAATTCAAATATTATTTAAATCATGTATGGGTCATGTCTTATCTTAAATAAAATATTATCATGAAACAGATTTCAATTTCTTTTGTGACGATTATTGTCATTTTAAATTCTGCCTGTTCGGGCAGGTTATATACAGTGATTTCCGATCCGCCCGGAGCTATGATAAGTGTTGGCGACACCGCTACTTACAGTTCTCCTTACGGAGAGACTCCCGGCAAAGCAAATTTGTTGTTTTTCGGTAAAAACGATGTTAAGACAATAACAGTGGAAAAAAGAGGTTATTATCCGCAATCCCAGAGAATCAGCAAAACAAGTGATCCGGGTATTCAGTTTACGTTAAAACGGATAGAAGGTGCAACTGATAATGTAGAAACCATATCTGAGGCCGGAAAATGCAGATTCAACCTGATGCCGGCTTCTGCTGATGTGATTATTGTATCTGGTGTAGGCAGCTTCGTTAAATATACTTATAATCATGATATTTCAGTATCGTCTGCAGAGAAACTTAATAAGCTTTTAGCTGCCGAAAAGGGGAAATACTGTCAGCGTTTCAGTAACGATGCATTGCCTGCTGCTTACAAGGATAGCATACCGCAGGATTTGAAAAAGTATTTGCTTGGCCTGAAAGCATACCGCTTGAAATATTACGCTTATCCCCCTGTAATAAGTAGTTTTATTAAAGAAAACGGTAATTTACCGTTGCCTGATACTATGGATCAGAAAGCTGAAAATTATTATCTGTTTGTATGGTTAAAAACGGTAAGCGAAACTTCGGGCCGGAAAATTGGTAATGCAGCGCTGGGCGTTGCCGGAGCTGCCGTTTCTGGTTATAACGCGGCTTCGGGCAATTATATGTATTATAATCCTGATGCATTTTCATCATCTGACCAGACCCTTATTATGTTTTTTGTTGTTGATCCTGAAACGCTGGAGGTAATGAGGATAGACCAATATACTACAAGTTTTCTGGTAAACAAGGAGAAAGAAATCCCCCAGCTGGCAAAGCTCATTTTGTCGTATCCACAGATGTTTGAAAAACCAGGGAAATAAAGTTGTTAACCAATAAAAATCGGTTGTTTGCCGAAAAAAATTGTAGCATAGTATTTAAATTATTTACTTTTATGCCGGAATTAGGAAAAATAATACAATTAATACATGAAACAAAAGGAAGAACGTATATGTCCTGTATGGGCTGGTTATTTTTTACTGAGTCCGGTCCGTAAGTTACGACAGCACCCGGTAAAAATTACCCATCCATATCTTGAACCTGGCATGAGGGCAATGGATTTTGGATGTGCAATGGGTTA
>CAZBCB010000126.1:4322-5745 GCA_964489905.1 uncultured Bacteroidales bacterium | reverse complement strand
TTTCAGTATTCCCATGGCCGGAAAAGTTGGCAGTACAGGCATTGTTTATTGTGTGGATATTCAGAAAAAAATGCTGGACAGGCTAATGAAAAGGGCTGAAAAAAGGAATGTACAACATATTATCAGGCCAGTATTGATTGATGGCAAGAATAATTTTGACAATTTGCCTGATCATCTCGATTTTACTTTATTATTTGCTGTTGTCCACGAAATTGCCGGTAAAAAGCAGCTTTTTGATGCTGTATCAAAGTCAATGAAAGAGAATGGCAAAGTATTATTTGCCGAACCTGCAGGCCATGTAAGATATGATGATTTTAGAAATTCAATAAAACATGCTGAAAATTCCGGGCTTGAAATTGTTAAAGAGCTGAAAATATCCCGTAGCCATGCTGTATTATTGGCAAAGAAACTTAAATAATGTTTATAATCTCATATTCGTAAATTGATTTTATCTCCGAGATTAGTCAATAGAAACACAATAATTTTTTTAACATGTTATTCATATTGATTAATCGAGGAAACCCCGACTTATCAAAATCTAATCATTCCGGAACTTCGGAATGATTAGATTTTGTTTGTCGATTCGTCAATTGATTTTATCAATTGACGAGTTTGGGTTTATTTGTTAATTAATAGTTTTTCATGTGCTATAAATTTGCCGTCTCTTATTATCACAGTATAAAGTCCTGCGTTAAGAAATGACAAATCAAGCTCCTGATGTGAATTATTGATCATTGTTGTATAAACAACCTGACCGCTTAAATTCATTATGCATAAATCGGCACTGTTTATTTTTTCACTGATACTCAACCTAAACCGGCCGTTATTTGGATTGGGATACAACATAATCTTGTCTTCCCCCGAAGTAATTTCAATAAGGTTATTTACATCAGGTATAAAAGTAAGATTCCAGTCAAATTCACCTCCGTCATCCAGATAACTCACTATTTTATAAACAGATCCATTTGTGCATGCAAAACTAAAATGAGAACTGTCGCCGCAGAAACCATTAAGAGAAGATATGATATAATCCTCAAGGTAATATTCCGGAACACATGTATCAAATACAGCCATGATGGCATTTTCGGTAACATCGTTACACTCGGCAGAAATAACAATGCGTCCTGTGCCCGGAGCAGTATATTCAAACCATTGAAATTCAGAAGCTGAATGATTAGAATGATTAATACCCGCTGAGGCTGTATGAGGAATTGAACAAAATTCACCTGGAATCGGATTTTCCAGTGTAAGCTGCCAGTCGTAATCGCCTGATGCTGAATAGACATCCCACATAATATAATAAGTGGTTCCTGCCTCTGTTAATAAGCTCCCCTGAGATTGTAAATCACAGTAATCATTGCTGTATAGCAAGGGTTCACCGTCACAATCTGTATAGATTTCAAAATACGTATATTTATCAGTG
>CAZBCB010000126.1:2262-4312 GCA_964489905.1 uncultured Bacteroidales bacterium | reverse complement strand
CATCTGGAAACCACTATTTTTTGTCCACCTGTTATTGCAGTATATTTAAACCACTGCGCCCCGTTGCTGTTATCAGCATGGTTGTTTCCAACAACCGCATCTATCGCTGATATGCAGTATTCACCGGGCAAAGGATCTTCTTCTTTAAGCAGCCATTTATACTTTTCGTTGGTGAAATAATTTCTCCAGACAATGTAATATGTTTCACCTGTTTTACCTGGGAAACTAATCTGTGACTGCTCGTTGCAAAAATCATCATCTGATGCTAAATACCAACCATCACAGTCCTTATAAACTGATACCAGCGTATTTTCTGTTGTCAATCCGCAGGATGTAATTACAATTTTTCCGTCACGGGTTGCTGTGTATTTAAACCACTGATCACCATTGCTGTTGTCAGTCTCGTTTGTGTCAGCAATTGCATCAAGCGCTGATATACAGAATTCGCCGGGCAAAGGATCTTCTTCTTTAAGCAGCCATTTATACATACCGTTGGTGTAATTATTTCGCCAGACAATGTAATATGTTTCACCTGTTTTACTCAAAAAACTAACCTGTGACTGCTGGTTGCAAAAATCATCATTTGATGTTAAATACCAATCATCACAATCTTTATAAACCACCACATACGTATTTTCTGTTGTTAATCCGCAGGATGTGATTACTATTTTTCCGTCACGGGTTGCTGTGTATTTAAACCACTGATCACCATTGCTGTTGTCAGTCTCGTTTGTGTCAGCAATTGCATCAAGCGCTGATATACAGAATTCGCCGGGCAAAGGATCTTCTTCTTTAAGCAGCCATTTATACATACCGTTGGTGTAATTATTTCGCCAGACAATGTAATATGTTTCACCTGTTTTACTCAAAAAACTAACCTGTGACTGCTGGTTGCAAAAATCATCATTTGATGTTAAATACCAATCATCACAATCTTTATAAACCACCACATACGTATTTTCTGTTGTCAATTCGCAGGATGTAATTACAATTTTTCCATCACGGGTTGCTGTGTATTTAAACCACTGTTCACCATTGCTGTTGTCAGCATCATTGGTGTCAGCAACAGCATTCATCGCTGATATACAGAATTCGCCGGGCGAAGGATCTACTTCTTTGAGCAGCCAATTATAATTACCATTGGTTTTATAATTTCGCCAGACAATGTAATATGTTTCACCTGTATTACTGAGAAAACTAATCTGCGACTGCTGGTTGCAAAAATTATCGTTGGAAGAAATCATCATGCCACCGCAACTTCTGTACACTTCCAGATAAGTATCCAATGTTGTCAGGTTACAGCTTGAAATAAGAATTTTCCCATTACGGGTTGCTGTATATTTAAACCATTGATCTCCGTTTGCGTTGTCAGCTTCATTGGTATCAGCAATAGCGTCCATAGCTGTTATACAGTATTCTCCCGGCAGGGGGTCTTCTTCTGTTAATATCCACTTATATTTACCGGATGTATTGGATTCCCATTTTATATAATATGTAGTACCTGCTTTACTCTGGAAGCTGAAACGGGATTGTAAATTGCAGTAATTATCATTTCCTCCAACTCCCCAACCGTCACAATCCTTATAAACCGCCACATAAGTATCTTCAGTAGTTAAATCGCATGTCGAAACAACAATTTTCCCATCTCTGGTTGCAGTGTATTTAAACCATTGATCACCATGGCTGTTGTCAGCCTGATTAGTGCCAATTACGGCAGTAAGCGCATCTTCACATGATGCTCCTGCTGGCTGTGCACTTACCTGATAAATAATAAACGAAAACAGAAAAAACAGAATAAATAAGAAAATACGTCTCATAATATTAATAAATTGAAAGGGTTTATAATTTTGATAATTCATGGACATTTCACGGTCATAAAATCCTTGCATATAAGAAATACATGAGTTATATGCGTTTAATACGGATATATATATTCTTTGGTTGCAATTTATTAAAAACTAAAATATTTTTCTGTAATTGAGGCCTTAATGACTGTAACGTCAGCATGCTCTGAAAATTGAAGAATAAAAAGGTGGGCGCTACCAGATTC
>CAZBCB010000126.1:0-2162 GCA_964489905.1 uncultured Bacteroidales bacterium | reverse complement strand
TTACCAGATTCGAACTCATGACCCTGCTGACTATAACGTCAGCATGCTCTGAAAAATGAAGAATAAAAAAGTGGGCGCTACTAGATTCGAACTAGTGACCCCCTGCTTGTAAGGCAGGTGCTCTGAACCAGCTGAGCTAAGCGCCCCTGTTAGCTTATTTTTTAAAGCGCCTGCAAATATAAGGAGAGTTTTTATTTGTGCAAACAGAAATGTTATTTTTTTTGAAGTGAAAGAAAATCAGCCAGTAAAAACATACTGCCTGTAATTATAATAATATCATTCTTGCCGGCATTTGCCCTTGCATCCTGCCATGCCTTTTCCACCGAATGATAACTTTTACCTTTTAGTCCGCGTTGCTCTCCCAGATGGAATAATTCATCCTCATTCATTGAACGCGGCACTGAAGAACGTGTAAAATAATAACGCCCGTTAGGAGGCAATAAACTTAAAATACTCTGAACATCTTTATCTTTTACAAAACCAATAATCAGATGAAGCTGTTCGTGTGGCATGTTTTGCAATTGTTTTATTACTTCTTCTATGCCATCTGCATTATGAGCCGCATCGAGTAATGTAAGAGGATTATGCCCTACAATCTGCCATCGGCCTGTGAAACCAGTCAGTTCTACAATTTTTTTCAAGCTGTGATAGATGTCAATTTCAGCAATGGCAAAACCTTTATCACGCAGAATGTCAATAGCCTGAATCAGTGTAATTACATTTTTTCGCTGATATGTGCCAAGCAATTCTATTTTCAGGTTGGGCAGGTACATTTGTCCTCCTTTTCTGACATTAAATACCTGAAAACCATCGGTAGAAAATAAGCTGTAATCAATCTGATAATGCTGGTCAGCAAAAAATATTTCGGCCTGCTTTTCTTTAGCAGTGGAGCTAAAAACAGGTTCGGTTTCAGGATGTGTTTCGCCAATGACCACAGGTACAGAAGTCTTTATAATACCTGCTTTTTCAGCGGCAATTTTGTCTAAACTATCTCCCAGTATATCAGTATGGTCTTTGCTGATGGAGGTGATAACTGATAAAACCGGATTGATAACATTGGTAGTGTCCAGGCGGCCACCCAGTCCGACTTCAATAATGGCAACATCGACTTTTTTCAGGGCAAAATACTCAAAAACCATAAACACCGATATCTCAAAAAAAGAAGGCTGGACTTTTTCTATTATTTCCTTATGTTTTTTCAGAAAGTCAGTAACATAAATCCGGCTGCATGGCTGTCCGTTGACCTTAATACGTTCACGAAAGTCGAGCATATGAGGCGAAGTATGTAATCCAACCCTGTAGCCTGCCTGCTGCAGTACTGCTGCCAGCATGTGACAGACAGAACCTTTGCCATTGGTGCCAGCAACATGAATTGTGTTATATTTTTTATGAGGATGCTGAAAATAATTATCGAGTTTAATAGCATTCTCAAGGCCTGATTTATAAGCCGGCTTGCCCGTACGCTGGTACATAGGCAGACGGTTGATCAGGTAATCTAAAGCCAATGCATATTTTGATGACATTTCGGGTTAATATTTAGAAAAAAAAATATATCACCATTTCTCATAATGAATCCGTTCTTTATTAAATCTTTCAGGAAAAGGTTTTTGTTCGGCAGGATATCCCAGCGAAATAATGGCAAAAGGTTTAACATGTTCGGGTAACCTGAATAATTTATGTGCCGCTTCAATCCTGTTTTGTCTCGGATAAATTCCTACCCACACAGCGCCAAGACCCATAGCATGTGCAGCCAGTAAAATATTCTGTGTGGCAGCACTGCAATCGATAACACCATACCCATCGTCATGCTGCAGCTTTTCATCAAAGCATATCAGGATACATACATCAGCACCGGCGAGCATTGCTGCACTTTTATGAAAATCCATAATTTGTGCTTTTGTCCTGGCATCTCTAAATACTATAAAATGCCATGGCTGTTTATTAACAGCTGATGGTGCATACATAGCTGCTTTCAACAGCAATTCAATCTGATCATCAGAAATTTTTTCACCGGTATATTTTCTTATGCTCCTGCGATGTAAAATTGCTTCCATTGCTTCCATGGCAATATATGTTAATAATTATTGATAAAACTAATCAACGCTTAAGGAAAAATGTAATATCATTAAATAATAAAATCTTAAAATCATTGCAAATATATC
>CAZBCB010000125.1:0-7880 GCA_964489905.1 uncultured Bacteroidales bacterium | reverse complement strand
TTCTGTGAATGGCACCGGTTGAATTGGATAATCTGACGTTTGTGCCAATTGAGAATTATTTCCAACCAGAAACAACCATAAAATGACCAGATAGTATTTTCTCCATGATAATTCATTGTGATTTTTCATTATTTCATAAATTTTAATTGTATTAATAAACAACGAATTTCTTGGTCAATACACCCAAATCGGTGTCAACAAAAAAAAGATAAATGCCCTTTTTTGTTATAAGGAAATCTGCGGTTTGATCCTCCCTTATTCTATCATCCTGTGCAACAATGCGGCCGTACATATCAATTATTTTCGATGTTTTCAACCTACCAACATTTCTATTGCAATTTAAATGGACCTTCGAATCAGCAGGATCAAAAAAGACAGTTATCAAGTTGCTGTCATCCTTTTTCAATATTCCCGAAATAGGAGCATCAACCTTCAAAGGTCGTGTCTGATTCATTAACTCAACAATACCTTTATCAGTAAAAACGGAATCATATAATTGTGCCCGCGCAATAAATCCTGAAAAATTCTCCCCACTTTGACCTGAAGCACCAATGAGAATTGAACCATTGGTCACAAAAAGATTAATTGGCAACTGGGTATTGATCTCGCCGTCAACATAAACCTTCTGTATCATCCCGTCAAAAGTAGATGCAATATGATGCCATTTGGCCTTTTCTGGAATTTTCTTGTATGGTAAATCAACATACCCATCACCATTGGCTATAGCTCCATAATTTCCGTTACCATACATAAGTGCGGTATATGACGCCTGGAGCATATTACTACGCGAACACCAGGTCATAAGGCACTCACAGCAGGTGATCGTTGGATTATAAACCCAGACTGCCGAAGTATACGGTGAATTCCATCCTAAACTTTCCGGCGCTTTCTCACTTAACTTCAGGTAACTTTTCCCATCAAAATATACGGCCTTTACACTATCAACCCAGTCAACAATTGGACTTCTGTATTTCAGAAAAACTCCTCCAAGCATGCCGGCGTTTGGATAATTATCAACAATCATTCCAAAAGCACAGGTATCAACATTCAGGTCAACCAGGAGATGGTTGCCTGGCATCGGCCCAGGGCCCTCCATAACCTCTTTATTTTGACCCCCGGGTATCTCAAATAAGCCTTCATATACCTTCACATTCCATATTGCCGCAAACATTCCAGGTTTTTCAGTTCCCGTTACCGTTATACGCAAATAGCGACCTGAAATATCATTATCGTCAATCATAGGACATCCGCTCCTTCTGTTATTTGTTTTGTCGGCAAAAATTTTCCAGTTCAGGCTGTCCGATGAATATTCAATCTTGTATTGATAGTAAAAAGTTGGGTACTCAAATTGAATCATCGTCCTTCTGATTACTTTTTCTTCACCCAGATCTATTGTCAATGTCTGAGGAAGTTGACAACTGGAAGCTTTCCATATTGTGGCATTGTTATCATCGACAGCATATTCAGGCAAGTATTTAAAGTCTGTGGCTTTTTCGAATCGTGTTTCAGGAGAAACCAAACGATAAAAGGAACTGGCATTCACTACAGCCCCGAATGCCAGATTAGGATAAGGGATCTGGCTTAGGGCAAGATACCCTACCCCCTTGTGAGTGGGTTTTATTTTTTTTATGGTACTATCATTTTCAAAGATTAGGCTATCGGCACATATCTGACGAAATTCCCCACCAGTACTATGAGGATTATTATGCCGGTGATATAAAATATAATATGTATTATTTTCTTTAATAACGGAATGATGGCCTGGTCCATCGATCGAACCATCAGTACTGGTTTCCAGCAAGGGATTATTCGCTCCTGCCTTGAATACTCCTGTCGGTTCGTCAGCATATGCATACCTTATTGCATAACTGCTTAAACGGCAATCACCTGAAGAATACATGAAAATGTATTTATTATTAACCTTCATAGGATAAGCCGCTTCAAAGGCATTTGGTAACTGCGCAATAGGAATCAATCCAGATTCCTTAATCGTCACCATGTCGTGGGGATCAATCCTGGCCCAACCCATCCCGCCAAAAGAAGTACACCAGGTTCCAAAATAAGCATACAGTGTTGTATCATCGTAGAAGATATATTGTGCATCAAGCGCGGGGAAATCTGATTTTACAAGTCCTACTGGAATGACTGCCTTTCCGTTATTAATTCTGCTCCATGGACCCATAGGGGTATCTGAAAAATACCCATAAATATTGCATCCTGCTTCACAATTCCCATGAAAATAATAATACTTCCCATCTGGTCCTTGTATAACATCAGGAGCCCAGCAATTTGTAAGTCCAGAAGGAAGAGGCACCTCCATTTCATAATTGTACCAATTCACAAAATCTTTACTAATCCATACCTGGGGTTCTCCCGAAGCAAGTTTGATTCCGTCTGTCGTTGCATACAAATAATACGTGTCACCGAATTTCCTGATGGTTGGATCAGCAAAATATCCTGGAACCAAAGGGTTATAATTACCAGGAGATACCCAGGTTGAATCAGTAGCGAAACCCTGATTGGCAATTAATAAAATAATCAGGGTAATTATA
Source organism: uncultured Bacteroidales bacterium (assembly GCA_964489905.1). Classification (GTDB taxonomy): domain Bacteria; phylum Bacteroidota; class Bacteroidia; order Bacteroidales; family UBA10428; genus UBA5072. The sequence continues at coordinate 5,328 of CAZBCB010000125.1, read as the reverse complement.
CAACGAATTCTCTCATGACTATACATGATTTTTGTTTTTTTTACCTGAAAAACCCGTTTTTAAGGCTCTATCTTACTATCAATTTCATTATTCTTTGCCTGGACTTAGTGTGCAGTGTTACAATATGAACACCTGACTCAATTTTGCCCGCACATGGAATAATTACTTCATCCTCACCAGTAATAACCTGATATATTGTCTTGCCCTGAATATTAGTAATCTTAATGCTGACTTTTTCATTCTGTGCTTTATCAATATCAATCCGAATTGACCCATTTCTATCAATAGGATTGGGATAAATTCGTACATCCAGATTGTCAAATTTGACATCCTCTATATCGGAAACCGGATCTTCAATTGTTTTGGTCCAATCGTACCATTTCAGATATATGTTGGCAGTACGGGTAACTCCCTCTCCGAGTTTCAACCTGTAATCAAAATGCGCTCTGCGGGTTCCTTCCCCGGTATAAACATAATCGGTGTTGGAAATAACGGCAAAAACTACTCCATTAGCAGGTGGAGTATCCAGACGTAGACGGCATTCACCTGAATCGACCGGAAAACTATATACCGGATTCCCGTTAATATCACGATAACATAGCTGACAGGTCATATTCTTTCCTATTGGCATAAAATTAACAGAGACCATATTACCTGCCACATGAAGTGGTATCTGATTGGCGCCAGACCATCCCGGCGTAGTTCTCCACTCTGGAGTAAGAATACCATTGCTATCAATGGTAGTTTTTGCATAGGGGGTTGCTTTCCATTTTTCCGGATTGAGCCACGAAGGTTGCCATTCAGCCTTAATTGTTATACCAAAATACGAGTCCAATATCTTTTTTATTGCATTGGTCCACGGCCCCATATCAAGTAGTGCCTGTTTTGCCCTGTATTCCATTATTAAACGTCTGATCTGAGTTGCTCCAAGTGTATCAGCCATTCCCTGAAGAACTCTTCCTGTGCAATACCGCCAGATCCATGGAATACTGCCTTGTCCCAGTGTTAAACCCAAAAAAACAGGAAAAGCATTTCCATATTGGGTACAACCAAGATAATTACGCCAGGTGCAAAGTTGCTGACCATTTTCATCGGTTTTATTAACTCCCTCGGCGGAAGGACCTCCAAACGAATCATCCTGCAACCATCCACTATAACATTCAATAGGCATGAAAGGCGCAAGGAACGTACAGCCATTGAGATATCCCATCGTACTGTAATCTCCTGTCCTTCTAGCTTCAGCTTCCTGTTGCAACCATGTATTACCTCCTTCATGAAACCAGGCAGCCTTTTTGCATCCGGGGAGATCTGCCAGAACTGAGTGTATTCCTTCGTGCACACATGCCCCTTTCTGATATTCTTTATCGCTAAATGTGCAATTTGGATCAAAACAATATACCGGATAATATGAGATGAGAACCATAGGCCAGCTTTCACCATTGTAAGTGATACTGCTTTGCCAACCACCGGTTGCTGTATTGGGTGCATTATCAGTACAAAGCCCTGATCCATATAAATAGATTGCACTCCTGTAACCATGTTTTGCCCGTTTGTCAGGCGGCCACCCCATTGAATCGCGGAAATAAGCAAAGTCTGTATTCATCCTGTCAAGTAAAGCAGTTATTGCTACCGTATCATAGGCAACCAGGGGATTAGCATTAGGACCCCATTTAAATGTCCACCATCCCGAAGAAATAGAACCAACAACTCCCTCACAGTCATCAAGTTCCTGCGTTGGAGCCTGTAATTCGGGATATTCCTGTCTGAAATTATAATTTAAGGTAGGATGGTACGCAGGCCAATTATATGGATCACCAGATTCTGAACCCGTAATTAACAAACCATCCTTCCTTGCAGAATCGATTTCATGTTTCCTAAAAAAATTGTCTTCTGAAATTTGGAAATAATCGTTTCTCTCGGATACAACCACATCCCTTGATTTGCTTGATTGAATATTCAATGCAGGATCAGATATATTGAAAGCCAGTAATATTTGTGCTGGCAGGAGCCTGATGAATAATGTAAAAAAAATCAGCATTCTTTTAGGTTTTAATTACGAAAAAATGGAAATTGTGACTAATCATTATATTTTCATTCAATAAAACAAGCGTGTTACTAACCGGATAATCAGGCAAAAGCCTGTAATTACGATATTTACCAATGCCTGATTATCCGGATTCTAACATTATGCCAGGTTGTCGAACAACAGATTAATATACTGCTACCTTTTTGGAAGCAGTTTTTCCATTGCTTTCAATAGCCACAATGAAAAGCCCATTCCCTGTAGCATTGAATTCTGTTCTGGTGCTGGTATTACTGAAAGCTTTGATCAATCTTCCATCGAGAGAATAAAGTTTTATGCAATCGATTTTTTGTCACCTGGCATCAACCACGATTGAACTACTTGAAGTACGATATGCCACCTACACAAGATCATTCAGTTTGGGATCATTGACTTTAGTTCCTGAATTAACAACCAGTTTGAAATTATCATATAGAGCTGTACCGATAAGATCGGTATTCATGGAGTGAGAAATCCCAACCTGTAAATTAATCCCGGCAAGGTCTTCGCGTGTTACACGACCAATTTCTGTCCAGGTTTCGCCATCGGGACCATAATATGTAATAAAATCATTTCCCGAGCGTTCCAGCTTAATCCACGGATTATCGTAGATAGAAACAGCTTCTGCAGTATGTGTTTCATCCTCAACATCATCATCCCATGATTCGAAAAGATGCACAGCAGCCCATTCTGTTCTGTCAAAAGCAAAAACATCTACAAAATCTCCAGCTGCCCTATCCGGGTTCCTCGCCATCAAGCCGGGACACATATAAGCCATTGCTCCTTCCCACGATACCAGATCTCCACCCACAATTTTAACCTGAGCAGAAAAATTTACATCAGCAGGGACAATTTTACAGAGAAGTATTCCATTGGTTTCATCTCCACCCCAATACGTATTGCTCGAACGAATGGTAAGAGCTCCAGGAACAGAATCTGTATCAATACGGTAAGCGACCGCAACTGGTGCCTCTGCACCATCAAGGGTGTCATTAATAATAAGTGCATCCCAGATTGTTCCTTCCACTCCGGCTGTCAGATAGTCGTGTGATGTATCAAAGTCGTCTTGATAGACCTCCTGTGCATTTACAAAACAGGCAAAAGACACGAAGAAAGTCATCATAATAAGCTTTAGCGTCGAATTTTTCATTTTGTTTTCGGATTTAAGGTTAAACATCAATTGTAATTACAGGCTTTATTTTTTAAGTGTTAAGTTTACACTATTTAGCCACTTTTTGTTTGACACAATACCTTAATGGAGAAGCTCACATAACAGGTATCAACAGCTCAGCTCATTTGCTTCCAAGAAGAACAGTAAATACCAGAAATATGTTTTTTAATAGCCCGGATTTTGCTGCAATTTGGAATTAGTATCAAGCTGTCCTTTAGGAATTGGAAAGAGTGAGCGGTAGTCTCCGTTTGGTGAGTGGGATAACCAACTCTTGGTAGTAAATACTCCGAAACGGATCAGATCCTGACGACGACGTGCCTCAGCAGCAAACTCCCATCCCAGTTCATCAAGGAAACGACCGTACTGAATATCAAGTCCTCCTCCGGGTGATGGAAGTACTCCATTGGTAACAGTACCGTAATTATATCTGCTGCTTTCCAGTAACTGTGATCCTGTAACAATGGCATCATTTGGATTGCTGAAATTACGTGAGCGAACCTGTGTAACGAGAGCAGCTGCTTCATCCGCAAGACCTTTCCTTAGTAAGCATTCGGCCTTCATCATATAGATATCTGCATAACGGAACAGGGGGAAATCATTCTTTATTCCCATCCAGCGTGTTCCTAAAGCGATTTCGTATTTTCCAATCCGGTACCCTTCCCATTCTTCGGTTTTTGCTATTCCCTGCACAAAATTGGTAAATTCTAATGGCTTGGTCTTATATTTGGCCTTCATTGAACAACGCAAAGTATCTCCGGTTGAAGAAAACTGCAGTCCCATAATCCAGGTGTCTTTCAATCGCTTATCGAGCGAATCATAGGTATTGATAAACTGTGGTATAGCACAATTACCGCCCCAGGGTTGTACTTCAAGATTATAAGTGGCCTGACTTGATGGGTGCAATGTCTTCCAGGGCAAATGAAACCAACCATAGTCCCAGTCAGTTATATTATCGAATGGGATTGCAAAAATGATTTCCGTTGAATTCTCGTTATTGGTCTTGAATATGTCTTTGTACTTAGGTTCCAGTGCATATTTTCCGGAATTGATTACCGAATCACATTCCGTGATACATTTATCCCATTCAGAGTTTCCGGTATATACTTGGGCATTCAGGTAAACCTTTGCCAGTAGAGTATGTGCTGCCCATTTATTAAATCTTCCGTAATAAAGCGATGATTTTTCTCTGCTCAAGTTGTTTATGTTACTTGTTATTTCGTTGACAACAAAATCATAGACTTCCTGTCGAGTATTTTGATCAGGCAAATAATCTTGTGGAACATCATATTTCGTAATAATTGGCACATTTCCGAAATTGTCGCAAAGAATATAATAATAGAATGCTCTGAGCACTTTAATTTCAGAAACAATGCTTGCCTTTAATTCCTCTGCCACAGGCAATTGGCCTGATTCAATCTGATATAGAACACGATTTGCATGATTGATACCGGAATAACACTGTGTCCATATTCGCCCAACATGACTTTGCTCACTGTTCCATGAATGTTCGTGCATCGCTCGATATACACCTCCGTCTACCCACCCGTTGGGTCTTGCTGGTGTAACAATAATATCTGAACATTCTTCCTGTGCGTCAAAATATCCATGCCAACCAAACAACCAGTTTCGAAGGGTTGTATATGCCGGGCCAATCATTGCAAATGCGTCCTCCTCGCTTGGACTGAATTTTTCGGCAATAATCCGGTCATAAACCTCTTCATCCAGGTCGGTGCATGAGTTTATGAATAATCCAGTACAGGATAATAATCCTATAATGATGAATATCTTTTTCATAAAACCGGTTTTTACATGTTAGAATTTTACTGTCAAACCAAGTGAAAATGTTCTTGTAGTCGGATATTTATCCCGGTTGTCATTCCCGGGATCCCATCCATTTCTGTTAACTTCCGGATCAATACCTTTATATTTTGTAATAGTAAGCAAGTTTAATCCGGATGCGTATATACGACAGGAACTTATGTATTTATTCTTTTTCACCGGAAGATTATAACCAAGTGTTACATTATCAATTTTCCAGTAGTCTCCGTTTTCTATATAGTAACTCACATATGCCTGAGGGCTGTTCAACAATGAT
>CAZBCB010000124.1:0-7883 GCA_964489905.1 uncultured Bacteroidales bacterium | reverse complement strand
AATTATCAGAATATTTAATACACTTCGTATTCAGGAACAATTTCTCCTTTTACGCAGATTTTTGATAATGGTCAGCGTGCATATATTGCTCTGACGCAAAATATTACAGACCCTTTCTGGGACGACAGAATAGATGATTACCTGACAGTATCGAAAGAAAATATTACCCGCATTTCCATAAGAGATGACAATTTTTTTACACAACCAAGTTCTAATTATTGGAATGGTGCATATGCACAAATATGGGTAAACCCAAATGTCATAGTAATAACAAAAATAACAGCTTTTACTCCGGCATCAAATACCATTTATTTTGATTCTCTGTCGAGTACGGCAATTTATGGGGATAGAGATCAGTATTATAGTATTGTAAATCATCTTTCAGCCTTAGACCGTGCAGGTGAATATGTTGTGGATGAGACAAATAAGAAGATTTACTACTGGCCTTATGGTAGTATTGAGAACTGTGTGTTCAGCGTTAGTGTGAGAAGCTATGGTATTGGAATTAACGCTTGCAGTAACATTTGCCTTGAAGGATTGAAAGTTCAGGGAAACACAAGCGATGATGGCGCTTATGCAATATGGAATAACAGGACGTGGGGTGCCACGGCGGAAAATATAATAATCAGAAATTGTGAAATTACTCATATAAGAACCAAGGACGGTAGAAAAGGCACTATTTCTTTTTCTAATACAAACGGCTTACTCATCGAAAACAATAATATTCACGATTGCCAGAGAAATTCTGGTATTCTCATTGGGGCAAAGAACGTAGTTATCCGGAGTAATGTAATTACAAGAATTGGATACAAAGGTATATGGTCAATGGGTAGCGAGAATCTCAGAATTCTCAATAATACAATAATCGAATGTGAAGGGACACATGGTAATCCTGTTTCAGTTTTCACTACAAAGAACTCATTAACAGCAAATAATTATATGTATAGAACCGGCGAGGCATTCACATTTAGTAGTGATACTAATATGGTATTGCATAATAATGTAATATTCGGACTTTTAAAGGGAGGAGAGGAAACTGGTAGCTACCTGATACGGCAGAACACAAAGAATTATGGTTATACTGTTATAGCTAACAATACTGTGGCATTCAGCAAAACAAATTATTCTTTGGGGATTTTTCCGGAAAATTTTGAGGACCTCAGTAAAGTCATTATAAAAAATAATATTCTGGATGGTGGGTGTGGGGATACAGCTTCTATGTCAATGTCAAGAGCATACAATATTTACACAGGCTTAGGCTGGAACCAGAATCCCAGAAATGGTTGGAGTCTTATGGAAGGAGAATTTATTCAAGAGAATCTTGACTCCATATTTGTTAATGCTACCAACTATAATTTTCATTTAAATGAAAATAGTGTGGCGAGAAACAAAGGAATAGATCCGTTGTTGATTATACCTCAGGAAATTAAGGACTTATTCCCTGATTATGATTTTTCTCAGGATTATTATGGTAAAATCCGCGGTGAAGATGGCACATGGGATATTGGCGCCTTTGAATACGATAGTTCTTTGAGTTTAATAAGAAACACAAAATTAACCGAACCATTTTTTTTATCTCAAAACTATCCCAATCCCTTCAATCAAACAACTACAATAGAATTTCAGATACCTGCCACAACTTTTGTAAGCCTGAAAATTTATGATATCTCAGGTCGTGAAATAGCCACACTTGTCAATGAGCAGAAACCTGCAGGAATATATAAAGTTCAGTGGGATGGCAAGAACTCAGCTGGAGAAACGGTTAGTAGTGGTATGTATTTTTATCAGGTTAAAGCCGGTAACAGTTTTATGGAAACCAGAAAGATGATTTTATTACGATAACAAATCTGAAATAAAAAAATGAAGGACTTAAATGTAATTGGTGGTGCATTCTTTTTATGTGTAACCTCAATGGCTCAGACAGTAACTTTGGTTTCCCCTTCTCAAAACGAATTGAATGTGGACAAGGAAACCGTAATATCTGTTACATTTGACAGGGATATTAATCCGACCACTGTAAATGCTAATACCTTTATTGTTCATTGTTCCCAAACAGGTATTTGTGGAGGAACTTTCAGCTATAACCCGGAGACAAGAACTTCTACCTTTTATCCCGAAAAGCATTTTTCGGCAGGAGAAACAATAACAGTTACTTTGACAAAAGGCATTAAAACGCAATCAGGAATTCCACTAATCAAAAGCTTCCAATGGTCATTTACAATTGAAACCTTAAACGCAAGTGGTGAGTTTACAGATAATTTTTCTTATCCTGCAGAAAGATATGTTATGTCGATATTTCCAGCAGATATTAATGGTGATTCCTTCATAGATATTGTATCAGCAGGTCATTATAGCGATAGCATTTATGTTTACATAAATGACGGGCATGGTAATTTTGATTTTAGAGCTAATTATTTTGCAGGAGAAAATCCACGTTCGGTTTTCGCTGCTGACCTTGATAAAGATGGGGATATGGATATCATAACTTCAAATCCTGATATCGATAGTATTAGTATTCTTATCAATGATGGCAACGGAATATTTGCCCAGCCTATAGGATACCGGACAGACATTATGCCAGATTATGTCCATTCTGCTGACCTAAACGGTGATGGATACATGGATCTTCTGGTTCCCAGTATGGGTACAGGAAATGTTTCTATCTTTATAAATGATGGCAGTGGTGGTTTCCATCCGAGAATCAACTACCCAACCGCATCGGTATCTGTATCAGTTTTCCCATCGGATCTGGATAATGATGGTGATATGGATTTTGTCTGTGCTAATGGTGAATCAACTTCTGATACCATTTCTGTTTTGTTTAACAAAGGAGACGGCACTTTTACAGGCCGAACATTCTATAAAGCAGAATATTTTACTTATGCAGTTACATCTGCAGATCTTAATAACGACGGGTTTCCGGATATTGCTGTTACTAATTACTATCATTCTTCATTTTCGGTTTTTCTAAATAATGGCAATGGCTCTTTTGGCGAAAAAAATACCTATACGGCCGGCATCCATCCCAGTTCAATAGTTACATCAGACATAAATGGCGACGGATTTCTGGACATTGTCATTACCGTTGGAGCAGAGGATAGTTTAATTGTTTCATATAATGATGGAAACGGTTTTTTTCCGGAATCAAAAAAATTTTATTTTAATGGTGGACCTTTTTCAGTGTGTTCCGCCGATTTCGATAATGATAACGATGCGGATATTGCTTTTTCCTCCCTCAGCTCCAAAAAAATATGGGTTTTGTTCAATGATAGTCTGGAGCAAAGTAACCCTTCTATAAATTCTGAGTTCTGTCAATCAGGGCATTATTTTCTATACGATAACTACCCTAACCCCTTTAACCAGACTACGAAAATCAGATATGAGACAATTAAAGCTGGTTTCGTCAACTTAAAGGTATACGACATAACCGGCCGGGAAGTGGCAGAACTTGTGAATAAGGAACAGAAGCCTGGTTTATATGAAGTCATTTTTGATGGCAGAAACCTTCCCGGTGGAATTTATTTTTACTGCATTAAATTAGGAGATAAGAAAACAGGAAAGAAAATGATTCTAGCAAAATGACAAATCATCTGAAAAAAACCGAAAGAGAAAGTTTTTTTATCACCCAAAATCGTCAATTGAAAAAATCAATTGGCGATTTTGGGATAAGTCATTATCAGGGATTTGATTCAATTTTTTTATTTTATTAAAACTTTATAAGCCAGATTACGTAAAATAATATATTAATTGTTTTTAACACCAATTATGCATTTTATCGAATGCATTCTTTCAGTCAGATGACATTAAAAACAGGCGGTCAGAGTGATTTTAATACTAATTTGATGATTATATGAAAAAATATTTGCTACTCTTTATCTCAGTAATGATGATTTTTTCATCCTGTGAATGGCTTGAAGAAAATACCGGGCTTACTGAGGAAGAAGTTATTGAAGGCTTAAAAACAGCACTTAATGTTGGTTCAGATTCTGCATCAAACAATTTATCTGTCATCAACGGTTATTATGGCAATATACTGGTAAAAATACCCCTGCCACCTGAGGCAGCATCGGTAAGGTCAAAGATCAACAGCAATGCGACACTGGCAGCAATCAGTTCAACCATAGGCCTTGATAAACTTTTTGAAGATGTGGTTCTGGCAGTAAACCGTTCAGCTGAAGATGCTGCCCAGGAAGCTGCACCGATTTTTAAAAATGCCATTGCAGGCCTTACTATTTCACAGGGATGGGATATCCTGCACGGCAAGGTGCCATCAGATACAAAATCAACTTATGTTGAAGATTTTGATTCTACTGCAGCAACCAAATACCTTTCGCAAAAAACATACGATCCGCTTACCGATTTGTATGCGCCTAAAATTAACGCTTCACTTGATAAAGATCTTGTCGGTACATACTCGGCCACTGAAATCTGGACCAATCTTACTTCAAAATATAATACTTTCATGAGTAGAAGTGATGTTCAGTTAGCACTGACAGCTGCAGCAATGCTGGGAAATGATTTAAACCTGCCATCATCAATAAATACCGATCTGGGTGAATTTTCAACTCAGAAAGCACTTGACGGATTATTTTATATGGTACGCCGCGAAGAAATTAAAATACGCCGCGACCCTCTCGCCTGGGCACAAACAACTGTCGGCAATATCCTGAAAAAAGTATTCGGATCATCAGACTGATTTTTAATCTGCGTATTTCTTATGAAAATACAGCAATTTTAGTATATCAACCTTACCCACCTATTACTTATTATAATACGTTCATCAACATAAACGGGAATCAACCCGAATTAATCACTAATTGGCTTTTTAATGCCGAATTAAATGATTTATCCCGATTAATCGTGACAGGCTTATTAAGCATTTGCATAAAGCATTTTTAAAAAATGCTGAAATACAAATTCTTATCGATTACGCACATATAATGCGTAATTTGGGTTCATGCCGGAATTTGATTTTTTAGTCGATTCGTCAATTGAAAAAATCAATTAACGAATTTGAAATAAAACAAATATTTATAAAAAATTTTTTACCTAATTGATAAAAATATGAAAACACTCTTTTATATTGTCGTGATAATTATGGTATTAAGTTCCTGTAATAAGGAGCTCGGGACTGTACATTATAATATCAGGTTTACAACTGAAGATATTACTCTCCAGGATAATTCGTTAAAAAGCACAAAATTGGCTGACGATGATTTACATCACAATTTCGGAGATTATATTACAAGTATAACACCCACAAAGTTCATTGCCAAAATATGGACAATTGGGTATTGCGACAGAGTGGAAGTGCCAAACACCAATGAGGCTCAAAACATACAGTTCATAGACGGGAGTCCTGAGCATGTACCCGACAATTCGCCATTAAGAATAATAGATTTTTCTGGCAATGTTACTGTTAATTTTGAGAATCCGGTGATGTTTGGCAATTTAAAAGATGGTATTCTAGCTGGAAAAAACATAAATTTTATCTATTTCTATTTCTTGCCATTTTATCTGTATCAGGAAATACCGTTGCCTGAAGAATACAAAAATGTTACCATAAATCTAAATAATCGAACAGATGTCAGTGTAGAAAACAATATCCTAAAAACCAATCATTGTTTTCTTATGAAGCCATTATTTCCAAATCAACTACCTAATTTTGAAGTATACTTTTATTTTGGAAACACAGACTCTACATTTGTGGTAAACCCAAATCAAGAAGAGGTTCCATTATCTGAAAATAATCCAATAATGTACCCATCAACACATACTTTAATTATCCGAAGCCACAAATACGTCAGTACAACGTACAGCGCTCCGGATGAAGGAGAAACAATCACCCTGAGCGGAGTTGTAAGTTTTAATACAACAAATTTAATTCAGGTTTATGCGGGCGCAGACAACATACCCTATACGAGTGATGATGTTTTTGTTTATGCCCCGAAATTTTGGGAAAGGATATCCTCACGGTAAGATATCAAGTAATCCTTATATCATAAAAAAATCGCAGGTACCAAGAATTAAAAATTTATACGGGATTATTCAACAGAAACACAATAAAATATTCAGATACGTTGTTTCTATTGAAGAATTTGGGTTTATGGTACCTGTGATAAAAATTACCGTTCAAGCATTGAAGGAACAAATGTACTTTCTGCAAGATTCGAACCGAGCCTGAAATTATCTATCTGTATTACTGACCTGCGCCCGTTTTGCTCATTTTTCATTTCCATATAGCTTGCAACATATTTGCCGTCATTTTGTTTCTTGTATTGACCTATAGTCTGGGTTTTAGCTTTGTTACCTTCTAAATCATAAAATTCCACTTTGTAGCAAAGATAATTTCCCTGGCCTATGTATGCAATCTTTTTGCTGAATCCGTATTCATCCTCAATATTTCTGTCCCGGCAAACGGCTTCAATTTTCCAGCAGTTTATTCCATTTACAGATTCTGTCCCGAGTAATCTGTAATTAAAATCGTCCAGACTCGGTTTGCTCATATCGGCATTGGTAAACTCTGATCCCATAAAATTTTTACCTCTTTCACTGCTGACAATACGGCGTGTTTTACGCAATGCAGGCATATAAATCCACATGTCATCACTGGTATTTTCATGGTCATATACCAGTATAGCCGTACCTTTAACATCAGCCGGAGCAATAAACTTCATCATGGTCTTGCTGGTCATGTTAAACTTTTTGCTTACAGTAGATATTTGCCGTATGCGTTCACTTCCTTTAGCATCATATATTTTCAGCGTCATGGCCATTTCAATGGCATCATATTCAACAGTTTTTGATGCTTTTTCCATTATATCCCTTGCATTTTGGGCAATAACTGCATTAATGCCCATGCAGAACAAAACAAATTGAAAAAAAATGATCTTCATATTCATAGTATTTAAAATTGATTATTATCGTTTTTGCAAAAATTTTGGTTTTACCAGATTTACAACTGCAGGTATTAAAACGAGCGCACACAACAGGCAAAGCAATAATGAAATTATTATCAGGAATGCAAATGACCTTATGATTGGAAAAGCTGAAATAAAAAGTACTGAAAAACCAAGAATAACCGAAAATGCATTAATGCTTATGCCTCTTCCCATAGTTTTTAAAGCTACTTTAACAGCTGAAGGATAAGATTTTCCCGAAGCAATTTCAGTTTTTATCCGCCAGAACATTTGAATGGTAAAATCGACGCCAAGGCCAATAGAAATTGATGACAACAGCGCTGTGACAATATTCAGTTCAATACCTGTCCAGCCCATAATACCAAATGTACATAAAACTGCAAATATCAGTGGCAGGCTTCCCAGGATTCCAGCCAAAAGGCTTCTGAAAATTACCGACAGCAGTATCAGGATTATCAGAAAAGCAAAAAATAGCGAATAATATTGTCCGGTTACGACCGACTGGCATATTTCCTTGTCAATCAGGCTATATCCACCGATTAATGATTTATTAGGATCGTCTTTTGTAAGTTTATTAAGGGCTGCAGTAACCCGATCAATTTCTTTCATGCTTCCTGCCTGATACTGAATGGTAAGCAATGCTCGGGTATAGTCAAAATCGACAATATATTCAAAATCTTCCGGGTCGCCGCTCATGGAATACAATTCAAGATACTGTGCAACGGCATCGCGGGTGTCAGGAATTTTGTCAAATTGAATATCCGAAGAGTCATTGAGCGCGGTGCTGATTTTTCTGATTATTGTAGCAATAGAAGTAACGTTCCCTACATTAGGTATTTTCTCGAGTTCTTTTTCATAATTGTCAAGTCTTTTAAGTAAGGCAGGATATTTAATATCACCATCAAACATTACCATAATTATTTTATTTCCACAAAATTTTTCGTTTAGAATCAGAAACGATTT
>CAZBCB010000123.1:0-7895 GCA_964489905.1 uncultured Bacteroidales bacterium | reverse complement strand
ACAATGCTCCCAGGAAATATACAATTGCCATCACAGGGACGAGCTTATCAGTAACCTTAACAATGCTTCTGATCCCTCCAATTATGATAAGGGCCAGTATAACCGACAACAGTCCTCCGGTTATTATCTGTTTTATTCCAAAGGACTGAAACATGGAATATGCTATATTATTGATCTGAGGCAGGCTTCCGGTGCCAAATGAGCAAAGGATGGTGGCCACCGCAAAGATACCCCCTAATATATACCCCGTTTTTAACTGTTTCCCATTAATATGAATGTTCAATCTTTTTTTCATGTAATACATTGGCCCGCCTGCGACAGTGCCATCTTCAACAAAATCGCGATATTTGTGCGACAACAGTACTTCGGTGAATTTTGTTGTCATTCCGATAAATGCTGTGACAAGCATCCAGAATAATGCTGCCGGCCCACCAAGGTGAATGGCCAGTGCAACTCCGGCAATATTTCCGGTTCCAACTGTTCCAGACAATGCTGTGGCCAATGCCTGAAAATGCGAAGCATCGCCTGCATCACCTTTACGGTCGTACTTTCCCTTTGTGATTTTTATGGCATGCCCGAAATACCTTATTTGCGGGAACCTGAGGTAAATTGTATAAAAAATACCCGTTCCTATTAGCAGAAAAACAAACCAGTAATGACTGCCCAGATATTGGTCAAGCCACAAAAGAAATTCATTCACCTTTTGCATTGTCGGCAAAGCGTTATATTCCTTTCACAAATATATTGAAATACTAATACAAAAGAGGATAGAAGTATAAAAATATCCTTACCGGACTTCACGAAACCGCATCAGCGCTTTAAAACAGGTAGCATTAATTCCGCTTATCTTACCTTCAAATGTAAAGTTAACATCTGACTCTTTCTTAATTATCTCAACTGCTTCGCCGTATTTTACCTCATGTTTGAAATCAATACGCAGAAATTCCGGAATGTGTTTAATGAAATAGTCCACAGTGAACATATCCGTTATCCATGCAACATAGCGTACATTATTGACATGGAAGTTCAGGTCAAGGTCATTATAGCAGACTGGTATTATCAGGTTTTTTCCTTCATTAACAGCTTCTATGTCTTCTGACATAACCTCTGTTGCATATTTGCCTGAATTCTGCTTTTCTATTTCTTCAGAAAGAGGTATGATTTTTGGCCTGCGGGTTTGCATGTTAATTAACAACCAGAATGATGATGCCTTAATTGTTTCCTGTTCATGGAGTTTTACAACAAATTCCCTGCGGTAATAAAGCCTTTCATTTCCTGAAGGCCATGTTTCAATTGTTATAGTATCTCCCCATTTAGGAAACGATAGAAAGCTGATTTCAAGACGTGCCAGCACCCATACAAGCCCCTGATGCCTTATCTGATGAAATCCAAGTCCCAGATGATCGGCATGATGACCGGCAATTTCCTGAAAATAACTGCAAAGATTGCTTATTTTAATCCGGTTATTACAGTCGATATCAAATGAGCGGATGATAAATTCTTCTTTCCATACAGGCAACATAATGACTCTTCAAATAAAAAATTGATATAACAGCAGATTCTTGTTACCTGAAATTATTTCAGGCTTTGAGAGAAAGGTTTGCTTACATCAAAGTAAAAGCCTTCAATTTCATACTTATTATCGTTAACAAAAATGAAATCACATAATGATTTGCTTAAAAAACGTTGTTCACCTGTTGGTTCAAAGCCCAGCGCTTTTACAAGTTCATATTCATCGGGAATCTGTATCACACACCATGCACTTCCTTCAGTAGCTCCGTCACCCGAAGATAAAATAGCTGATAAAATTCTGTCATATTTAAAATAGAAGTTAGTGGCTTCTTCCAATAACCCGAGCTTTGAACAGGCCACACCCATAGTCAGCAGATAACGCATGCTGAAAGGATGTTTCTGGAGGATTTCTTTGCAACTGTTATATAATTTTCTGAAGTCATTTGCTTGAAGTGTATCAGCAGCCAGCAGTTCCTTAATGCTGTTCTCTGCTTCAAGCCTCAGATATGGTTTATATTGTTCCTGAAACGTGAAACCATAATACAGGTAACGAAACTCTTCAACAGTAAGTGTGGTATCATTGTTTTGGTAACGGCTTAAAAGACGCGGGTAATAAAAAACAGACGTTTCAGAAGCAATAACCGATTTTATGATATTAAAATCGACTTTGGAGTATTGAAATTGTTGGGCATTCAGCGAAATTGTTATTATTAATGCAGGTATGAGTAACCTGAAATAGCGTATTTTCATTATTGATTATTTTTTTATTAAAACGATTTATTTCCAAACTTACGAAATCATTTTGTCAGTTCAATGTTTTTTGAAATGTTTACTTTCAAATGCAATATTTTTCTGATATTAGATTGCGGCTGCCTGAGGTCTGGTAAAGGCTTGCCGTTTACTGATTGCCACTTACCTGATAACCGGTACCTGATGTTAAATTCATTGTGACATCGGACTGACTTTTAATGCAAATGAAACATAACCTTTAAACATCCTGCATTTGAAATTGTGAATCATGATATGGCATGATTTTATTTAATCCAGGTATGTTTATAAATTTATCATACCTGGGTTAAAAAATATTCAGACATATAACATGCAGTAATTTTATTTTTAGACAATATAAATTACAGGGTTAAATATTATATAATAAAAACCCCTTTCAGAGATGTGCCGTCTGTTATTCATCACCTGATATCAATAAATCAGGTATTGTATTGTTATGATAATACGGATTAAGTATGAAAATAATGCTGATTAAGCGGGACTTATGGCTTCAACCGGACATACATCGGCACATGCACCACAATCAATACATTTATCAGGATTAATTTTATAAATATCACCTTCGGAAATAGCTTCTGAAGCACATTCAGGAAGACAAGTACCACAAGCAGTACAACTATCACTTATTACGTATGCCATAATTTTTAATTTATTTTAAAGTCACAAAAATATATTTTTCGTTGTAATGAAAAAATATTTTATGATTTAATTGTTAATTTTTTCACAATAATTGGTTAAAAACGATACAGCCAGCCATGCCATATTCATCATTCCTGTGAACAGGGCGTTTTCATCGACATCAAAAACAGGTGAATGAAGTGGTGAGTTATAATTACCCTTGCTGTCAGTTATTCCCAGGCGGTAAAAAACCGAGGGGAACAATTGTGAATAATAGGCAAAATCTTCTGAAGTCATGCGGATATCGAGTTCTGTTACATTATCGTCACCAAGTAGCTGGCGGGAGTATTCCATGGCTTGCAAGGTTACTTCATGATTATTGATTAAAACGGGGTAGCCTTTTTTTATCATCACTTCACATTCCCCACCCATGGCTTTGGCAATATTTTGGGCCATTATTGTTATTTTCTCATGTGCCTGGTATCTCCAGGCTTCGTTAAGTGTTCTGAATGTACCTTCAAGCCTTACAGAGTCAGGAATGACATTAACAGCACCTTTTGCCTCAAAAATTCCGAATGACAACACAGATGGTTCAGTGGGATTGGCATTACGGCTAACAATTTGCTGGAGTGCAATAACAATATGTGATGCAATAATAACCGGATCAATCAGCTGATGAGGTGTTGCTGCATGGCCACCTTTACCCTTAACAGTGATATAAATTTCGTCAGAGGAGGCCATGTAGGTGCCGGGTCTGAACCCCACCTTTCCGGTTGTTAATCCGGGAAAAACGTGTTGAGCTATAATAATATCAGGTTTTGGATCTTTCAGTGCCCCGTCAGTAATCATTTGCTGTGCGCCTCCGGGCAGTTTTTCCTCAGCAGGTTGAAATATAAGCAGGATAGTGCCTGGCAGTTTATCTTTCAGGTTATTCAGAATTTTCGCAGCACCCAGAAGAGATGCCATGTGCACATCGTGGCCACAGGCGTGCATTTTCCCTTCAGTTTTCGATTTAAAATCCATGGTATTTTTTTCATTTACCGGTAAGGCATCCATTTCGGCACGGAGTGCAACAACAAAGTTGCCTGATTTATTGCCTTTTATGATACCAACTATTCCGGTTCCGGCAAAACCTTTGCGGTAATGAATACCTGCTTGCTTTAATTGTCCTTCAATATAGGCTGAGGTATGGTATTCTTCAAATGACAATTCAGGATTCTGATGCAGATGCCTGCGTATGGCAATCACATCGTTAATATACTGGCTGGCAAGCGAGGAAATATCTTCTTTTGTAATCATGAAGTGTAATATTAAAATAATATCATTTTCCGAAAATCATTTTAAAACTTGCAAGGAGCATAAGTATACCGAACATCACTTTCAGGGTTTTTGCCGGCAGGTGAATTGCAATAAGCGATCCGAAATAACCGCCAATAAGAAAGGCAATCATCACAATCACCGCTACTTTAAAGTTGACATAACCCTGTTTGTAATAATTAAAAAAAGCCAGCAATCCTACAGGAAATAAAAGAATGGCAAGGCTTGTTCCCTGTGCATTATGCTGTGGCATTTGAAAAAAGTATATTAGTGCAGGTACAATTATAATTGCACCTCCAACGCCAAGTGTGCCGGCAATAAGGCCTGCGGAAAGGCCAATAGCTATCAGAATAATAATTTCAGTTATGTTCATGTTGTTTAAAAATCGAGTGTCATGGAAAAATAGAATTTGTGCGGAAGCAGAATACCGTTTTCAATTCCCCATGCCCAGTCAAGTCTGATAAAATAACCAGCCAGCATTGATCTGAAACCAAATCCGTAACCTGCCACAAACGGTTCACGGTCTGCATCGATGGTTATGGTTATTGGTCCGTTTTCAATGATGTCATTATCGTAAGCGTTTCTGCTTGACCATGGAGTAGGACCCGACCATGCCGAGCCGACATCAAAAAATCCGATAATCTGAAAATTCTGAATAAATCCATTGCTTATTGGATGGTTAGTGAGGTATCTGAAAACAGGGAAACGGATTTCAGTATTAAACAGGGCAAAGTTGTTTCCGTTGCGGATGTTTTGTGGAAATCCCCTCATATTTGTCGCTACAGCCTGATAGGCATAATTCTGTTTTGTATCAATTGCCACTTCAGAAAAGGGCGTAAAAGTGGGGTTTTTCACCGGATTCAGATTTATCCAGTTGTCAACACCTCCAAGGTAATAAATTATCCTGCTGGTTCCCTGAGAAGTGCTCCATGCAAAACGATTAGCCCATATCAGGCTCCGGTGGATACGCGTATAATGCCGGATATCAGCTCCAAAAACAACAAGCTCATAAAACTCATGGTAAAGCTGTTCATAAAACTCAGCAAATAATTTGTACCTGAGTCCGCTATAAAGATTAATACCCAGATTCCGGGTATTGTCGAAAATGTATTCAAACTTCACACCTCCCCAGTATTTATAATCATTAGGCTTGTTGAGTGAAGTGGGATCAACAGAGAGATATACATTACGGTCAGAACGCAGATTAAGTGTGGTAACAAACGACTGAACCTGGTTTAACGGATATCGCATAATGTATGAAAGCTCATGGGTGTGGGTTTTAATATAAAATACATCTGATCCGGATTCTCCGATATTCTTAAATGCCTGCCGGTGAAAAATCACGGATTTGTCTAACCTTTTCTTTAGGTTTTCAAAACTTAGCAGGTATTCGTTGGCATCAAGGTCAGGTGAAATTCTTATTCCTCCGGTAATTTTATAATCTTCAAAAAGGTCATTGGTGCCCAGCTTAAAGAGTAAATTAAAACCCGGATTAAAATAAACTGCACCGCCGGTAAAGGCCTGATAAGAAGCATTAAGAAAATTAAAATCAACCTGGCTTACTAAAATATTCTGATAAAATGCCCGCTCATAAATTCTTATCCTTGGCCGTTTCTGCTCTGTTGTATCTGCTTTGATAATAACATTTTTACCTTTAAGTTTTTCATTATAGGTATTTAATTTTTCAATCTCAAAAACATAATTGTTGATATCAACATCGTTATTATCGATTGTAATCGTGTCGTCATCCAATACTATTCCCTTGTCAGTAATGGCATCAATGCTTATTACTTTTTGTTTTATATTTCTTATGCTGTCATCATAAGCCATTTGCCGGCTGATCATTTTGCGTGTTTCTGTAATTTCAGTTTTTTCGGTTATCTGATTATCCTTATCCAGCGGATTTCTGAAAAGCATATATCTGCCTTTATTAAAAAATATTTCTCCTACCGATTGTGTGGTCTTATTATAATCCTGTTCAATAATATTACGTCCGTAATTGGTTAATGGCCTTGTTTGTGCATAATACCTGTAATGTATGGCTGTGTCAATATAGCTTATGGTACTGTCAAATTTTGAAAGATAACGGTTTATTATACCTGATTTATCGTTAAGCTCAATAAACAGGTTTTTATCAATTTCTGCAGGAAAGGATTTGTTAATATATTTTCCGTCGTCAAGCTTCATAAGTAAATTTTTATTTGCCTTGACGTCGAGGATAAACAGATCTTTTGAGAATGATCTTTGCATATTACTTCTGTCAGAAATAACTAGCGAATCGGTAGGACGATCTGAGGCAAAAATAATCTGGCTGGAATTATTAATGAATCGGGGTGACAGATCATTATAAGAATCATTGGTTAATTGCTGGTTGGTAGCTGCTGTCAGGTTATGGATATAGATATCTGTCTGCCCTTTTATCACTCCTGAAAGCACTATTGACATCCCGTCATCTGAAAAGGAATAGTCAAGCACTTTTTCGAAATATAAAAAGTTCCTGACAATTTTCTTTTTTTCATCCAGTATATAATAATATAATTTCAGTCCGCCTTTTTCCTCAGTAATAAATGATAGAATACGGCTTGATGGATGCCATGCAATAACAGGAAAAGAGTAGTCGGTAATTTGGTCAAGTTTATATTCTTTTTTCAGAATTCTTTTCTTTTTTCCTGTTTGGGTATCATATAGCCATATTTTATATTGCCCCATCTGGTTAGTTACGTAAGCAATAAAATTACCACTGGGGCTTATTCTTATATTCTGATAGACAACTCCTTTTTTGGTGCGTTTAAGCAGTTTGCCCGATTCAGGCACTTTTTGCATTGCTTCATCGTTTGAAAAAAGGTTTAAATAGTAGCCAACCCATTCATAGGATAATTCTTTTATCGGTAATCCCAAAACATAAAGGAAGCCCCTGCTTACTGACTTGTTAATGCGCGTAAGGTAAATGATACTTGGAATAACCGATTCGCCATACGTGTCAGCAATATATTTCCAGAGTGCATGTCCGGCATACCGGGCATCAATACCTGTAAGACGGTTAAATTTCTCATATTTTCCTGATGTAATACCATCCTTAACCCTGTTTTCAATACTAAAATCCCAGCGATTGGACAGGTATGATATAAGACCTTCGATATACCAGTCAGGTATATTTATTAATGTTGAATTGGTCAGATTGTCCAGAACGGCTTTCCCATATAACATTTCATTGATGATCACCCTTGCTATTGCTGCCCGTATTTGAATATCAAACTGTTTTAAGTCTCCTTCATAATACAGGAATACCTTATTACGGCTGATGTTGGTGACTCCTCCGATATTATACTCAACGTTGCCGGTAACCAGTCCTATATTACTTTCCCTGAAGTCGGAAAGCCGGTTATAAACCATAAAAATAATACGGCTTTCGAGAGTATAATCAAAAAATGATTCGATTTCAGGGAGTATGGTTGCTGCATAATCAGCTACATATTCTGCAAGCTTCTGGCCGTCTTCGTTAAAGTAAACATCATAATTTTCATAACGATAAAATGACCAGACATAATCATTATACTGTACACGGTTTTTCCCAAAACTCATCTGATGCCCGTTATAAAACTGGGCACAGGTATTCCGGTCAAACAGCAACAATATAATCAACCATCCCGAAAGCCTGA
>CAZBCB010000122.1:0-7905 GCA_964489905.1 uncultured Bacteroidales bacterium | reverse complement strand
AAATTTTAAATAGAAATACTTATGAAAAAAATTATTTATTTGGCTCTATTGTTGGTTTTTGTTGCTGGTCAGGCCATTAATGCCCAGAAAATAAAAATTTTATCGGGCAGTGTCGATGCTATAAAATCAATAAAAGAATTTGCGCTGGAATTTGATTATTCCAATATGGGTGTCGGAAGTTTTGACAAAGAAGAAGACTATATTGCCAAAAAGGTTGCAGATTACAATGCTGATGATCCCGGCAGAGGTGACCGCTGGGCTAAGTCGTGGGTAAACGACAGGTCGAGCCGGTTTGAACCCAAATTTCAGGAATTAATCAACAAATATTCAAGCCCTAAGGGATATAAGTTTCATTTAGGCGATGCTCAGGTTAAAAGCAAATGTGTGGTACATACCACATGGACTGAACCTGGTTTTAATGTTTATGTTACCAGACGGCCTGCGATGATAGATGTAATTGTTATTTTTTATGATGAAAACGGAAACGAGCTTTTAAAAATTGAAAGTCTTAAGAATCCCGGTAATAGTTTTGGCGGAGCTGATTATGATACAGGGACAAGGATACAGGAAGCCTATGCAAAATGCGGAAAAGAACTGGGCATCTTTATAGCAAAAAATACAAAATAATTTTCAGAAGTTCAACTGTTTAAAATATCTGATTTCCCGGCAGAAGAAATCAAATACAATACTGCCTTTGTATATTTGAGGCCAGGAGCCTTTCTTTGCAATCCTGTTCACTTTTCTTCTTTTAAGAATTAAAGAGGGCAGGGCTTTTATAAAGCTTAAATGGGCTTTTATGACAGCCTTACAAAAAGGCGGAGATGTAGTAAGATATATCATTGCTGAAAGCCAGTCGAATAGTAAGCGAAGGGGCAGAATGAAAACCAGTTCATGGCCGGGCTGGTTTTTGCAAAGCAGGAACAAATTGTTCCTGTAATTAAGATAAAGCTTGTGCGCATTATTGTTAGGCAGGGTACCCCCTCCGACATGATATACCGTAGATTGAGGAATGCACATTACTTTATACCCCAGACGTTTAAAGCGCCAGCAGAGGTCAATCTCTTCCATGTGTGCAAAGAAATCACTGTCGAGTTCACCAGCCTCAAAATAGGCATCGGCTCTGATGAGCATGCATGCTCCTGACGCCCAGAATATCTCAGTTTCCTGGTCATACTGACCGGTGTCTTTTTCAATGCTGCTAAGAATGCGTCCGCGACAAAACGGATAGCCGAAAATATCAATATATCCGCCTGAAGCACCTGCATATTCAAAGTAATCTTTCTGGCGGTAGGATTTTATTTTAGGCATACAAGCCGCAACAGACATATCGTTTTCCATAGCCTCAATAAGAGGCAAAAGCCAGCCGGGTGTAACTTCAACATCAGAGTTTAACAATAAATAATATCGGGCTGATATCATTCTGAGCGCTCTGGCATAACCGGGGGCAAATCCGTAATTATGATCAAAAGCGATAATCTTTATTTCGGGTTTAAGTGATTCGAGGAAATCAACAGAACCATCTGTTGAACCATTATCGACAACATATACTTCAATATCATCATGTTTTGAAAATTCAATAACATTGGGAAGAAACTCTTTTAGAAAGTTTATACCGTTCCAGTTTAATATAACAACTGCGATTTTTGTCATCTTGCAATTATTTCTGTTTTTTCAGATGGTTTGTGTTTCCATCGTTTATGCGACCATAACCAGTATTCGGGTTTTTCTTTTATTTCAGCTTCAAGCTCATTCACTACAGCCAGTGTTACAGCATTTTCAGGTAATTGGGTAACATTATCAAAGAGCTTTTTAAGTGTTACTTCATAGAATCCACGTTTTACCTTTTCTATATGCATGAAAACCACTGCAAGATCAAGTTTTCTTGAAAGTTTTTCAACGCCGTTAAAAAATGAAGTGGGTTGATTCAGGAAGATGGTCCAGAACTTGTTTGAACGTGGCGGCCTCTGGTCGGCTATAAACCATATTAAAAAGGGTTTCTGACCAGAATGAAGTCGGAATGCCGTTTTGTAAACATTTTCCATAGGGGTTAAAATATTTCCGCTGTACCTTCCTCTGATTTTTGTAAACAACCTGTCCATAGGTTTGTTTTGAAGAGGCCTGTAAATAACAATGCCCTCCCTTCCGGCAAAATATGTCAGATTATGATTATATTCCCAGTTTCCGTAATGCCCTGATACTACGGCAAAATTGCGTTTCTGCCTGTTAAGCTCTTCTATTATTTCAAGGTTAGTGTATCTGAACCTTTTGCTGATTTGCTGTCTCGTCAGGGTCAGCGGTTTAACTGATTCGAGAAGGAAGTCGCATAAATGCCGGTAAAATTTTTTTGCAATGCTTATGATTTCGGTATCTGATTTTTCAGGAAAAGCATTTCGCAGGTTGTTAAATACAACTTTTTTCCGATAGGGAATCACATAATAAGCCAGCAGATACATAAGGTCTGAAATCCGGTAAAGCAAAAAAAAAGGCATTTTTGAAACAAGCCAGATCAGAGCGTAAATTATGGCATATGATAAATTCTGCATCAGGATTCAGTTTGCGTGATATTCATAAACCGGCCGACATGAGAAAGAAAATCCTGAAAGACTTTTGCATTGGATGCTACAATCTCCCGGTTAAAAAGAAATCCGGGATTTCCTTTAAAATCCGATACTCTTCCACCGGCCTGTTGAATAATGAGTGCGCCTGCAGCAACATCCCAGGGGTTGAGATTATATTCATAAAAAGCATCATAACGGCCACAGGCTACGTATGAAAGGTCAGCTGCAGCCGAACCTATCCTTCTGACACCATGAGAATGGGTAAAAAAATATTTCAGTGATTCCATGTAGGTTTCAATGCGGTCAAAATTATGAAAAGGGAAACCTGTGGCAATAAGTGCATCAGCAGTTTTTTCAACTGATGAAACCTTTATTTCATTTCCGTTGAGGTATGCTTTACTGCCTTCCCATGCATAAAAACATTCATCAAGAAACAATTCATAAACTACTCCCAACACAGGAATATTGCTTTCAAGCAGTGCAATACTTACCGAGACCGGAGGAGCACCATGAATAAAATTTGTTGTACCGTCGAGCGGGTCTATTACCCATGTATATGTTTCTCCTGATTTTGCTGACGTTCCTTCTTCAGTAATAAATCCCGCTTCAGGAAGCAAGGGAATAAGGCTTTTTACAATCCTTTCCTCTGCTCCTTTATCAACAAAGGTGACAAAATTTTGTTTTCCTTTTTTTTCTATCTGATTATCTGCAATCTGGTTTAAATATCCTCTGATATATGAACCTGTTTCTCTGGCAATGATAACAACTTCCTCACACAGTTTCCCGTAATCCATATTCGTAATCTTGAGTTAGCTTCAAATATAAGAAAAATTATTTTTTGGCTAATTCATCAGGAATACATAGTTTTGAAAAAAGTACTGTTTAACACTTTTTAAATCTGAGTGGCCACTTTTGGTGAGTCCTTTGATTGATTATCTGAAAACGCCTTGAGAAGACAATAAAAGGTATGTAAATTTTATTTGGTTTTAAAATTGCCTGCAGATGAAACAATATTTACAAACAGAGCCTGATATTAATAACAAGGAATTTATCTCATGTATTGATGAATTGCCTCTTTGGTCGGCTCCTTTCGGACTAAGCCTGCTTGAAAAAGTAGCAATGAAAAAAGCGATGAATGTGCTGGATGTCGGATGTGGTTTCGGTTTCCCGCTGATTGAACTTGCACAGAGATTGGGCAATACCTGCAGGCTTATTGGTATTGACCCATGGGAAGCAGCACTTGACAGGATAAAATTAAAAATCAGGTATCTGAATATTACAAATGTATCGGTTTTAAATGCCGTAGCCGAAAAAATGCCCTTTGAAGATGGATATTTCAATCTGATTGTTTCGAATAACGGACTTAATAACGTTGAAAACCTCGAAACAGCCATGCAGGAATGCAGCCGTGTTGCTGCTCACGGAGCCCAGCTGGTGCTTACGCAAAACCTTGATGGAACGATGATTGAATTTTATAGTATTTTCAACAGCGTATTGCAGGAAAGGGAATTATATGACGAAGTTCATGCTTTAAAGGAACATATTTATCAGAAAAGGCGGCCTGTTCATGAAATTTTTGAGTTACTCGAGAAAAACAGTTTTCGGGTCATCGAAGCACACGAACAATCATTTCGTTTACGTTTTATGGATGCTGAAGCTTTTTTTTGCCATTCACTGATTAACTTTTGGTTTTTGCCGGCATGGGCCAAAATAATCAAACCTGAAATGTATGATGAAATTATTAATTCGCTTGAAAAAGAGCTTAACAACTATGCTAATGAGAAAGGCGAGTTATCATTATCAGTGCCGTTTGTACTTATTAACAGCCATAAAATATGATAGGCAGGTGTTAACCCGAACAGATTTAAATTATAATATTTCCTTCAAAAACAAATACAGCCGGGCCTTCAAGCCAGATGTCAGTATATTTGCCCATCCGGTGGTTAAAGCTTACGGTTAAATTACCACCGGAAGTTTTTATTGGTATTTTATATCTTCCATCACCGGCTTTTTTCCTGCAATGTGTTGATATGGCAGCAGCTACAACTCCGGTACCACATGAAAGTGTTTCATTTTCAACCCCGCGTTCGTAAGTTCTTACGTATATCGTATCGCCTAAATCCTGGACAAAATTTACGTTTGTCCCTTCATTGTTGAACCGCTGGCTGTACCTTATTTTCCTGCCTTCAGAAAATACATCAACGCTGGATATTTCATTAACAAACTTCACATAATGAGGTGAACCGGTGTTGAGATAATAGAAATCGCTGTTTATTTCAATATTATTTACATCATTCATTTTTAACCTCACAAAATCAGGTGCAGTTAGCTCAGCTTCATGAATACCGTCAACAGCCATAAAATGTGTTTTGTTATTAATAACATTTAACCTGAATGCAAAGGCGGCAATACAGCGACCGCCATTGCCGCACATCGTGCTTTCATTGCCATCGGCATTATAATAAACCATTTCAAAATCGGTGTTGCTGTTTCCTGGTTGCAGCATCATCAGACCATCGGCGCCAATGCCAAACCGGCGATGACATAAGTTTGCTATGGTTTGTTGTTTAAGTGAAATCTCCATATTGCGGTTATCAATGATAATAAAATCATTGCCCGTGCCATGGTATTTTGAGAATTTCAGTTTCATGCAATATTAAGTTTATTTGCAATATTTAACAGAATAATTGTTACAAATGTCATAATTTTGCGTATATAAAACCATATTTTTTTAACAATATAATATTTTGCATGATGAAAGCCCGACAAGTTATTGTTTCAGTGATTATTGCCGTAATAGGAGGACTGATAGCTGTTTTTGCCTATTCTGCATTAA
Organism: uncultured Bacteroidales bacterium; assembly: GCA_964489905.1. Lineage (GTDB taxonomy): Bacteria > Bacteroidota > Bacteroidia > Bacteroidales > UBA10428 > UBA5072. Next base: position 2,511 of record CAZBCB010000122.1, on the reverse strand, counting down.
TAGATAACAAGGAAAAAGAGGTTACAGCGCGTATTGAGCAACCTGTGGGATTGGTGAAATATTTCAGTGATTCCGGAATAACTGATTTTACTTATGCGGCTGAACAATCGGTAAATGCGGTAGTGCATGTTAAAACACAAACAACGGTTGAATATCGCAATCCTATTTACGATTTTTTTTATGGTGACCGCTATAAAGGGGAGAAAGAACAGGTTCTGGGCTTTGGTTCGGGAGTTATCATTTCTCCCGAAGGCTATATTGTGACAAACAATCATGTAATTGAAAATTCACAAAAGCTGTATGTTACGCTGAATGATAAAAGAGAGTTTGAAGCTGAACTGATAGGCGCCGATAAGTCAACCGACCTGGCAGTGATTAAAATTAAAGGCGACAACCTGCATTTTCTGCCTTATGGAAATTCTGACGTGCTTAAGGTGGGCGAATGGGTTCTGGCAGTGGGCAATCCTTTTAATATTACTTCAACGGTTACCGCCGGTATTGTCAGTGCAAAAGGCCGTAGCATGCAAATCATTCAGGATAATTACCGTATAGAATCATTTATTCAGACAGATGCAGCCGTAAACCGGGGAAATTCAGGCGGTGCGCTGGTAAATCTTAAAGGCGAACTTATAGGGATAAATACTGCCATTGTATCACCTTCAGGAGGCTACGTTGGTATTTCTTTTGCCATTCCGGTTAGTATTGTGCAGAAAGTAGTTAAGGATTTAATTAAATATGGTGTTGTTCAACGTGCCATATTAGGTGTAAGTATCGGAGAAATTACAGCTGAGCTTGCTAAAGAAAAGGGAATTGATAAGATTGAGGGGGTATATGTTTCTGAGGTACATGGCAATAGCGCTGCAAAAGATGCGGGCATTGAGGTGGGCGATATTATTTTAAAGATTAATGACATTCCGGTTAACAGTCCTGCTGAGCTTCAGGAGCAGGTAGGACGCTACAGCCCCGGTGATAAAATAACTGTATTGATAAAAAGAAAGGAAAAGATGAAACAATTTGATGTCATTTTGCGTAATCTGCAAGGAGACACTAAAGTTGTCAAACAGGGAAACTACGATACCATACTTGGGGCAAAAATTGTTGAGCTTGATGAAAGTGAAAAAGCACGACTTGGAATTAAATATGGTGTTAAAGTTGCCGAACTTCAGACTGGCCGCTTGAAATCCGAAGGAGTAAGGGAAGGTTTCATCATTACTCAGGTAAATAATAAACCAATTTATTCTGTTGCCGAGCTCAATAAGATTATTAAAAGCATAAAAGGTGGAGTTTACATAGAAGGAATATATCCGAACGGGGTTGTGGCATACTATGCATTTGGACTATAGTAGCCAGAGCCGGATTATTATAAATGAGTGGACTTCTTTAAGTTTTTTATGAAAAGTAGAATATTGACTTTAATATTAAAATAATATAATTTCGCACAAATTTTTTAAAGGGAAATGAGACAATTAAAGATTACAAAATCGATTACCAATCGCGAGAGTGCTTCGTTAGATAAATATTTGCAGGAGATTGGCAAGGAAGATCTCATTACGGTAGAAGAAGAGGTTGAACTTGCCCAGCGTATCAAGAAAGGCGATAAATCGGCACTCGAAAAGCTTACAAGAGCCAACCTGAGGTTCGTTGTATCGGTTGCTAAACAGTACCAGAATCAGGGATTAAGCCTTCCTGACCTTATTAATGAAGGCAACCTTGGTTTAATTAAAGCAGCTGAAAAATTTGATGAAACCAGGGGATTCAAATTTATTTCGTATGCTGTATGGTGGATAAGGCAATCGATATTGCAGGCACTGGCAGAACAGTCGCGTATTGTCAGACTGCCATTGAATCAGGTAGGTTCATTAAATAAGATTAATAAGGCATTTTCAAAATTTGAGCAGGAATATGAACGGACTCCCACGTCTGAAGAACTTGCTGAAGCACTTGAAATACCCAAAGAAAAGATAGCAGACACATTAAAGGTAGCTGGCCGGCATGTTTCGGTTGATGCTCCTTTTGCTGACGGAGAGGATAACAGCCTGCTTGATGTTCTGGTTAATCACGATTCTCCCAAGGCTGATAAAGCACTGATCAACGAATCGCTGATGAAGGAAATTGAAAGGGCTCTTGCCACATTAACTGAAAGGGAAAGAGATATAATTAAATTGTTTTTTGGAATTGGTGTTCAGGAAATGACGCTTGAAGAAATTGGCGAACGTTTTGGTCTTACACGGGAAAGAGTCAGACAGATAAAGGAAAAGGCTATCCGCCGGCTAAGACATACATCCCGCAGTAAATTGCTGAAATCATACCTGGGATAATCTTAAAACTAAAAATAATTAAATCCGCATTGCAAGAATAAAAGGCAGTGCGGATTTTTTTTATCAAGGATCCGTCAATTGATTTTTTTCCGTATAAAAACTCTTTAGCTCATCATCTATGTTTGCGCCAAAATTTTTTGGCATGGTTGTCTCAATTGGCGTATTTGGGATTAAATCAACTCATCATTGTATT
>CAZBCB010000121.1:0-7913 GCA_964489905.1 uncultured Bacteroidales bacterium | reverse complement strand
TAACTGGTATACTTTTGATGAAATTTACTGGTATACTTTTTTGATATTTAACAAGTGGATATTAAAATAGTTTACATTATTATGGCGGGTTTAACATGTGTCAGACAAATGTTCCTTTTTATTATAAACATCATGAAAAAGCAATAAACAATGAGGGCGATGATACTGGCAGCTGGAAAAGGTACACGTCTGAAACCTATTACGGACAATATACCTAAAGCACTGATTAAAATACAGGGAGTGCCTTTGCTTGAGCATTGTATAAAATATCTGAAATTTTTTGGCATTTATGAAATCATTGTAAATGTTCATCATCATGCTCAACAGATCATTGATTTCCTTAATAAAAACGACAATTTCGGATTACATATTGAAATATCTGATGAACGTGACGAGTTGCTTGAAACAGGTGGAGGTTTATATAAGGCCCGCTGGTTTTTTAATGATAATATGCCTTTTGTGATGATGTCGTCAGATATTATTACTAATCTTAATCTTGAAGATCTTTGTGCCTGCCACAGGCGCTATAAACCCATAGCAACACTGGCTGTTAAAGAAAGAACATCAACCCGTGCATTTCTTTTTAATGAACATAACGACCTGTGCGGTTGGCAGAATAATGCAACGGGTGAAATCAGGTGGTCACGGCCAGCCGCAAATTTTAAGGCCATTCCATTCAGTGCCATCCATGTTATTGATCCCGCTATATTTGATCTGATAACTGAAAGAAGTGTTTTCTCAATCACCGATCTTTATTTAAGGCTTGCCAAAGAGCATATAATAAAAGGATATGAGCATAATGAATCCCTCTGGTTTGAATGTGGCCGGATTGAAAATCTTGATACACTGAATAATCTACCTGAAATAAAACATATATACAGGCATTTTCATTCAACTTAATTAGAAAATTAATTATTTTTACTGCTTTTAATTCATCCTTTTATGATTCGGTTTAATAAAGATATACTGATTCCTGTCGATTTTGAATCACCATCTGTTAATGCTATTCAAATGGCCGTCCAGATGGCACCATTTATTAACGGTAAGGTGCATTTGCTGAATATCCTCGAAACCGGAGGCTTATTGGCTGATTTATTCGAATCAAAAAGTGAGCTGATTCAGCATACAGAAAATACACTGAAAAAACTTGATGAATTGAAAAATCAGTACCTGTCTCCAGTTGGTATTGATACAATTATTAAGGTTGATTCAGGCAAACCACATCGTCACATACTTGAATATGCGTCATCCATTAATCCGTCAATTATTTTAATCGGCGATAACGACCAGTTTATTGATGGTGTCAAAATACTTGGTACAACGAATTCACATATTATTGCTCATTCAAAATGGCCTGTAATAACTGTAAAAAACCGAAAACCTGCAAAGCCGGTTAAAATCGTTCTCCCTCTCGATCTATCACACCAGTCAAGGTCGCAGTTATGTAATGCGATTGCTCTTGCAAAGCATTACAATTCAACTATTTATCTTGTTTCAGCAGTGATTGGTGGCATAAAGGTTAAGGATAGCAGAATTTTTAAAACACTGAAGCAAATACAGAAAACAGTTATACAGAATGGTATCAATGCGGAAATAAAACTATACAGCCGGTCTGAGGTACCTGTATATCGAAGAATTTTGGAATATGCTTCTGAAATTGATGCTGATTTAATAATGATTATGACACATACCGAAAGTACAACACATGACAATTATATCGGAGCTGTAGCTCATCATGTTATTAATGAAGCTCCCATGCCTGTTCTCAGCCTTACCTACAGAGCAGCATTTTTTAGTCCTGACGAAACCATGTCATTTGTTGACCCGTTGAACATATTGTCAGATATAAGAAAAACAATGATTAGAAAAAGCGGCCTGAGTCGCTTTTTAATCAGAAGGTAAATTACTACCCTTTCAGATTCAGATAAATTTCAGAAAACTATTCTTTAATGTCAGGTATTTGTTCCTTTTTCTTTTTATGTCGTGGCAATTTTAGTTTTAACAGAAAATAACTCAATGATAATGCCACGATCATGATAGCCAATGATGTGAATTCTTTGTTACTTAATTTATCAAAATTCCATACTATTACTTTTCGGGATATGGCAATGATTGCAAGTAGTATCACCAGTTCAACATGTAATACGTCTTCTTTCAGGTAAGCTTTTATGGTTTCGAGCAACTCCAGTCCGATAAGCACAACAAGAAAAATGCTGAACATGTCTATAAGGCGTTCAGCTTTAATGATTAAGAAAGGTGGATTAATAATTTCAAGAAATAATTCATAAATAATATCAATTAATGCTAATACCAGGATAAGAGAAAAAATAATAAGCACAATAACCAGAATGATGTTTTCCAGTTTTTTTATAAGGCTCAGAATTGGATGATTATTCATAGAGTTCATTGGTAATTTGTTTAAGAACAAATTTCATAATGACATGTTTATTTAAAGTTATTAATTTATATTTAAAACAAATTATTAAGATTACATTATCAAATAATTTTTAAAAATTAAGTAAAATGCATGATGATATAGGAAGGACTATTGAAGAATTGAATGAAAAGCATGCAAATTCAACCCCTGAAGAAGTATTGTCCTATTTTTATGAACTATTCAGGGGAAAATTGGTATTTTCATCGAGTATGGGAGCTGAAGATCAGGTTATTACCGACATGATCGTAAGGTTAGGATTACCCATAAATATTTTTACGCTTGAAACAGGCAGATTGTTTCCTGAAACCTACAGACTTATTGAACAAACATGCAGGCACTATAACATAAGAATAAAGATCTTTTTTCCTGATTATAAAAATATTGAAAATATGGTACAGGAAAAAGGTATCAATCTTTTTTATGATAGTATCGAAAACCGCAAATTATGTTGTCATGTACGTAAAGTGGAGCCTTTGAAGAGGGCTTTGTCAGGGTTTGATGCCTGGATGACCGGAATACGAAAGGATCAGACAATTGACAGGTTTTATACAAAAATGATTGAATGGGATGAAAGCCATCAGTTAATAAAAATCAGCCCGTTGCATAAATGGACTGAAAAAATGGTGTGGGATTATATCCGTAAAAATAATGTCCCTTATAATGAATTACATGATAAAGGCTTTCCAAGCATTGGCTGCCAGCCATGTACAAGAAGTGTTCAACCCGGGGATGATCCGCGTTCAGGTCGCTGGTGGTGGGAAAAAGATCAAAAAAAGGAATGCGGAATACATTCGGGGGACGATTTGAGAACCGGAAACCAAAAACCAGAATAAAAGTGACTTCAATTTAAGAATTTAAAAAACGTTAATTTTCCATATTTTCTTTGCGTATTCCATAATTGAACAGTCTGATGAAAAATTTCCCATATGTGCAGCCGTTTCTATTGACATGGTTGTCCATTTTTCCTTGTCAAGATATGCTTTACTGACTTTCTGCTGACAATCGACATATAATTGATAATCAGCCATTAATAAAAATTCATCCTGATAGAGCAATGAATTAATGAGCGGCCTGAAGAGCTGCCTGTCACCACCTGAAAAGACTCCCGAAGAGATCTGGTCAATTACCTGTTTAAGTGTCTGATTGGTTTCATAATATAAACCGGGATTGTAATTTCTTGATTTGATTGTAATTACTTCGCTGGCAGTATGTCCAAACAGAAAGAAATTTCGTGTCCCCACCTGCTTACATATTTCCAGATTGGCACCATCGGGAGTACCAATTGTAAGGGCTCCGTTCATGCTAAACTTCATATTTCCGGTTCCTGAAGCTTCTTTACCGGCAGTGGATATTTGTTCCGATAAATCTGCTGCAGGGTATATAATATGTCCGATCTGAACATTAAAATTGGGAATAAATACGACTTTAATCTGCTCATTTATCGTTTTGTCATTATTAATGACCTCACCAACAGCATTAATAAGTTTAATAATCAGTTTTGCCATAAAATAATTGGGGGCAGCTTTGCCTCCAAAAATAAATGTGCGTGGAGCGATTTCGGCCTGCGGATTATTTTTTAACTGGTTATATAATGTGATTATATGCAATACATTAAGATGTTGACGCTTATATTCGTGAATGCGTTTCACCTGAATGTCAAACATGGAATCGACATTAATATTTATCCCTGTCTTGTTTTTTAACCAGTTTGCCAATACTGTTTTATTCTGCTTTTTAACATCATTCCACCTATCTCTGAATATTTTATCATTTTTATATTTTTCAATATCTGAAATATGTAAATGGTAGTTCTTGAGCCATTTTGGACCGATATATTCTGTAATGAGTGAAGTCAGTCGCTGGTTACACATATAAATCCACCGTCGTGGCGTTACACCGTTAGTGACATTATGAAATTTGTCAGGCCACATCTGGTAGAAGTCCTGTAAAACATATTTCTTTAATAGTTCAGAATGCAAGGCTGCGACTCCGTTAACACTATGGCTGCCAATGCATGCCAGGTTTGCCATACGAACATACTTTCCTGCTGATTCGTCAATAATCGACATTCGCAGCAGTTTTTCAATATTGCCAGGATACCTTTTCTGAACCTCAGTCAGAAAACGCCGGTTAATTTCAAAAATAATTTCAGTGTGCCTGGGCAATAAACTGCTGAACAGACCGAGGCTCCATTTTTCAAGTGCTTCAGGAAGAAGGGTATGATTAGTATATGACAGGGCATGTGTAGTTATTTTCCATGCCTTTTCCCATTCCATGTTATGTTCGTCAACCAGTATCCTCATAAGTTCAGCCACGGCAATTGACGGATGCGTATCATTCATCTGAATGGCAAAATGTTTATGAAAGTCGTCCAGTTCGTCATTTCGGGAAAGATGCAGTTTTATCATATCTTTCAGCGAACATGAGACAAAAAAATATTGCTGTATAAGCCGTAATTGTTTCCCGGCATCTGTTTCATCATTCGGATACAATACTTTTGTTATTGTTTCAGAAGTTACTTTCTCATCAACAGCTGCATAATAATCACCTTTATTAAAATCATAAAAATCAAAAGATTCGATGGCCTCGGCTTTCCATAACCGCATGATGTTGCACTTATTATTACCATAACCGATAATTGGCGTATCATAAGGAATACCTTTAATTACCCTGCCTGGTATCCATTTTACACGATAATTACCATTTTTATCAAAATATGATTCCGTATGACCATTAAGATATATTTCCTGGCTTAGCCCGGGTTTAGCAATTTCCCATGGATTTCCGTACCTCAGCCATTTATCGGTAATTTCAACCTGCCAGCCATTATGAATTTCCTGATCAAAAATGCCAAATTCATACCTGATGCCGTAACCAATTGCAGGTAACGATAGTGTTGCCATTGAATCGAGAAAGCAGGAAGCAAGCCTTCCCAGACCACCATTTCCAAGTCCCGGTTCTTCTTCCTGTTCAAGCAATTCATCCATGTCTATTGCCAGTTGACGCATGGCTTTTTTTGTTTCCTCATAAATACCAAGGCAAATCAAATTATTAGCCAGATGCGGCCCCGGTAAAAACTCAGCTGACAAATAGCAAATAACTTTGTTATCGGGCGATATATCAGATTCAACAATATCATGCACTCCCTGAAGCCATGTGGCCAGCATACGGTCACGTACTGTGTATGATAATGCCATGTATAAATCATCGCGGCTGGCATTCATCAATGTACAGCCCTGTAAATAATAAAGATTATCAAGAAATGCCTGGGCTATAATATCAGGAGTCTTACCAGTTCGAATAACATTTACATCAGGGTTGGTTTTCATATTTATTAGCTTTATTATCTTATTAAAGATAAAACATTTGAACAATAAATTTTAACTATTACAGATTATTGTTTAATGCTATCATGAAACATCTTTGATAATAATAACGTAATAACAAAACCAACTAATTTATTATCTATATGAAAAACAAATTATTCTTATTACTCATTCCGCTCCTTGCTGGAGTGTTGTTTTTTCAATCATGTGAAAAAGACGATAAAACAGTATCCAAAAAAGAATTATTGGTCAATCATGTCTGGGAATATGATTCGATGCAGGTTTCAGATATGAATGATGCAGGTCTTTTATTTGCTGCAGCCGTTTTACATCTTAGTTATGAAGATGGTGAATTGGACTTTGAGAATGATGGTACCTATAATCTGACTTCATCTCTTACTTCTTTATCAGGCGTATGGGAATTGGTAAACAACAAAACAATTATTTTTGATAAAGAAACTGATGATGAAATGGAATGGGAAATTGTAAAAATCAATTCGTCAGAAGCTCATTTCAAAATGCATCTTGAGGGTGACTTTTTTTCGACACCTTATGAGGGAGATGTTACTTTGAAATTTAAAGCAAACTGAAGCAAATGGCATATTACAGATGATGGAAACCTGAAATTTGATTAAAAGGACCTGAAGTTTTATGCCTGATGCCTGATGTCTGTTAACGGATATCAGGCATCAGTTTTTTTATGCCTGATATAAGTATTTGTGGCATTTGTTTATCTTTACTGCCTATTTTTTTATGCAATGATTAAATCTCATCCGGGTGAATTTGCTGCTTTGCTTGTTGCATTTTTCTGGACAATTACTGCACTTTCATTTGAATCGGCCAGTAAAAAGGTTGGTTCTTTGCCGGTTAATTTCATAAGGCTTGTATTGGGTCTTTTATTTCTTTCAATATATACGCTGGTTACACGTAACCGTCTTTTTCCGGCTGATGCCTCAGTTCACAACTGGATATGGTTATCGGTTTCCGGATTAATTGGTTTTGTTATAGGTGATTTATTTCTGCTGAAATCATTTACCATTATCGGTTCATGGTTTGCCATGCTGATTATGACATTGGCTCCGCCCCTGGCAGCTATCTTTGGTTGGTTACTGCTGGAAGAGACTATGGATATAAAATCAATAGCGGGTATGATATTAACTATTGCCGGAATAGCCTTAGCCATTTTCAGGCATGATAAGGAAAACAAAAAAATTAAACTCAGTAAGCCTTTAAAGGGTATTTTATTTGCATTTGTCGGTTCACTTGGGCAGGCACTTGGTATAGTGTGCAGCAAATATGGAATGGCTGATTACAGTCCGTTTGCATCAACGCAAATAAGAATAATTACAGGAATTGCGGGATTTTTCATTATTATTTTCTTATCAGGCAGAATTTCTCATGTATTACAAACTTTAAAGAATTTAAAGGTAATGCTTGCCATTACTACAGGTTCTTTTTTCGGGCCGTTCTTAGGTGTATCATTTTCTTTATTAGCCATTCAAAAAACATCAGCAGGTATTGCTTCAACCATTATGGCCATTGTGCCTATACTTATAATCCCGCCCAGTGTGTTGTTTTTTCGACATAAAATTACCCTTCGGGAAATTATTGGGACAATCATTGGTGTTACCGGAGTAGCGCTGTTCTTTATTTAATTTAATAAAGCTCAGTTGGATCAGCAGAAGCGAATTGAAAACAGCGTTTTATATTAATTCTGTTTACTCAATACATAGAGAGAGAAGATTTTTTAACGTATGATTTTAATATTTCATTATGAATCAGTTTATTATAAATTTCATTGGTTACAGTGCTGCTTTTTTTGGAACAATACTCATGTTACCTCAGGCAATAAAGACATACCGCACACGGCATGTTGCAGATATTTCGCTTGTGATGTTAATTGTATATATTATTAACTGTATTTTGTGGGGTATTTATGGATATTTTCTTCAATCAGGTCCTATGCTGATTTGCAACGGAATAGCACTGACAATTGGCTTTCTTATGTTAATTATGAAGATAAGTTTTAGAAATAAAGAAATAAAAGCATAAGATGATACAAATTCGTCTTTTACAATAAATAACTTTTGTTATTTTTGCCCCCGTAAAAAATTAAAATTTAAATCAATCTACCTATGAGAAAAAAAATA
>CAZBCB010000120.1:0-7952 GCA_964489905.1 uncultured Bacteroidales bacterium | reverse complement strand
AGCTAATTAATTTACAGCTTTACAAAATTTTACTAAATCAAACTAAATTTATTCCAAATTAGTTTTTTTGATTTTTATATTTAAAGAAAGAAATTATTTTTGATTGTTTTAATACCTGTAAACTATGATTGTTACATTTGTTCATGTGTGGGTAAAACAAGAAAATATTGATGAATTTATTGCAGCTACCATTGAGAATCAAAAGGAATCCATTAAGGAACCAGGGAATCTCAGATTTGATATTCTTCAGGATGCCTCTGACCCTTCAAAATTTGTGCTTTATGAAGCTTATGAAACAGAAGAAGCATCGGCTGCCCATAAAAACACACAACACTATCTTACCTGGCGGGATAAAGTAGCTGACTGGATGGCTCAGCCACGACAGGGAATAAAACATACTATTGTATATCCAACTGAAAAGAATGCATGGTAAATGAATTCAATCTTTTAAGGACGCCGAGGATTTTTTTCGGAGAAGGTAAACTGGCTCATCTCCATGAACATATAAACCAATACGGAAAAGAAATACTTGTTATTACCGGCAACAGTTCATTCATTAACAGCCGTCAGGCTTCGGTATTGTTTTCTCAATTCGATGCCAAGCGCATTGTATATTATCATGAAAAAATAGCTCATGAACCTTCGCCTGCTGATATCGATGCTCTGGTTAAAAAATATCATAATACAACTATTGATGTTATTGTTTCAATAGGCGGAGGAAGTGCTATTGATGCAGGCAAGGCCGTTTCGGCCATGCTGCCTTTAAATGAGCCGGTTAAAGAATATCTTGAAGTTGTTGGAAGCAAAAAGCATCCCGGCATTAAAATTCCGTTTATTGCTGTGCCCACAACAGCAGGCACAGGGAGTGAAGCAACCAATAACGCTGTTATCTCTGAAACAGGAACAAACGGTTTTAAACGCTCCCTGAGACATGAAAATTTCATGCCTGACATCGCACTGATTGATCCTGAACTTACTAAGACCTGCCCTCCTTTACAGACAGCATTAAGCGGAATGGACGCTTTCACTCAGCTTATTGAATCATATCTTTCAGGCAAGAGCAACCGCTTAACATCTGCCCTTGCCCTTGATGGAATTAAAGTGATAAAAAAATCGCTGAAAATTGCCGTAGCTGAAGGTGATAATGCAGAAGCAAGGTCAGGTATGTGCTATGCAGCTTTGCTCTCGGGAATTACACTTGCCAATGCGGGACTGGGTCTGGTTCATGGTTTTGCTTCTGCAATAGGTGGACTTAAAGATATTCCTCACGGCCTTGTATGTGGAACCCTTATGGGCACAATAAATCGATTTACCATTGAAAAGCTTTTGAAATCAGACAATCAGAATTTTTGCCTTAAAAAATATACCCTTCTGGGCAAAATACTCTCCGAAGAAGATGGCAGAAGTGACGAAGATTATGCATTTTATGTGGCAAATTATATTGAAAATCTCACGAAAGATCTAAAAATACCAACATTTGAAAAATTTAATTTTTCAGAAGAAGAAATAATGAAAATTGTGGATACAACCGAACACAAAAATCATCCTGTAATTTTCACAAAGGAAGAATTACGTGAAATGTTGAGATGCAGAATATAGTAGTGACCGATATACAATCGAGCATGATTTGTCAGATACAAATTGAAAATGAACTAATTCATCATGCTCACTTCTATTTGATCTTATTATCATTTAAAAATATTTACAAATGAAAAAGATAATTCTCTTATCGTTGGTTTTGTTGTTTCTCAGCAAATATATAAACGGACAAAATGAACCGGCCAGTTATGTTAAAACAACATACAACGCCGGAGATTTCAATCTTGTTTACAACAAAAAAGCAGCACCATTGATTATTGACGAACTTGATTATCCGGGAGTCATCAGAGCATTGAATGACCTGCAAAATGATATAAGTAAGGTGACCGGAGTTTTACCTGAAATTTATAAAAACATCATTCCTGAAAAAAATGAGATTGTAATTGCAGGAACGCTGGGTAAAAGCCGCCTGATAAACAAGCTTGTAAAACAAAAGAAAATTGATGTTACCCTGCTTCAGGGAAAATGGGAAAAATATATCATTCAGATTGTTGACAAGCCTTTTAAAGGAGTTGCCAGAGCTATGGTTATTGCAGGCAGTGACAAACGGGGCACGATATATGGCATTTACAATATTTCAGAAAAGATTGGTGTTTCTCCATGGTATTGGTGGGCCGATGTGCCGGTTATACATTATGATGAACTTTTCATAAAGCCAGGGCAATATTCAGCAGGTGAGCCTGCTGTAAAATACAGGGGTATCTTTATCAACGATGAGGCACCTGCCCTTTCAGGATGGACTTATGAAAAATTCGGCGGCTTTAATCATAAACTATATGAAAAAGTTTTTGAACTGATATTGAGACTTAAAGGAAATTTTCTCTGGCCGGCAATGTGGGGCAATGCTTTTTATGATGATGATACACTTAATGCTAAGCTGGCCGACGAGTATGGTATTGTTATAGGCACTTCTCATCACGAACCAATGATGCGGGCACACGATGAATGGAGAAGATACGGCTCGGGACCATGGAATTATGAAAAAAATGAAAATGCCCTCAGGGAATTCTGGCGAAAAGGAATTGAACGTATGGGAGCATACGAAAGTATTGTTACTCTCGCCATGAGGGGTCCCGGCCATCTACCTAAGTCAGATGAAACTAACATAGCTCTTCTTGAAAAAATTGTTGCCGACCAGCGAAAAATACTCGAAGAAGTTACTGGAAAAGATATCAGAACAATACCTCAGGTCTGGGCTTTGTATAAAGAAGTGCAGGAATATTATGACAAAGGAATGCGCGTGCCGGATGATGTAACTTTATTGCTTTGCGACGATAACTGGGGTAATATTCGCAGGGTACCTCCACCCGATGAAAAAAACCGTACAGGAGGATATGGTATGTATTATCATTTCGATTTTGTAGGTGGACCAAGAAATTATAAATGGCTGAATACTAATCAAATACAAAGAGTCTGGGAACAGATGAATCTTGCATATCGTTATGGAATTGACCGTATTTGGATTGTCAACGTGGGCGATATTAAACCAATGGAATTTCCGATTTCGTTTTTCTTAGATTTTGCGTGGAATCCTGATAAACTAACCGCTGAAGGACTATATGATTATACGGTTAAATGGGCTGAACAACAATTCGGCACTGATTTTGCCCATGAAATTGCAGATATAATTAATTTATATACAAAGTATAACAGCCGGCGGAAACCGGAAATGCTTTCGCACGAAACCTACAGTCTCACAAATTATGGTGAAGCAGAAAAAATTGTTGAAGAATATAATACACTTGCTGAAAAAGCAGAAAAAATCTATAACCAGATTTCAGTTGCATACAAAGATGCATATTACCAGCTGGTTCTTTTTCCTGTTAAGGCCTGTGCCAATTTAAATGAATTATATCTGTCAGTTGCTAAAAATTTTATGTATGCTGAACAAAACCGAAGCCTTACAAACTTTTATGCTGAAAAGGTAAAATCATTATTCGCAAATGACAGTATTCTCACACAAACCTATCATAGCCTTGGCAATGGTAAATGGAATCATATGATGTCGCAGACTCATATTGGCTATACTTCGTGGCAACAACCCGAGAGAAACATCATGCCTGAAGTTAAAATAATTGATGTGCCTCCGGTAGCCGAAATGGGAATTGCTGTTGAAGGAAGTGAACTTTGTTGGCCTGACAACAGAACAGCAATTACCTTACCCGATTTTACCATTTACGGTAATGAAAGACATTATTTTGAAATATTCAACAGAGGTACAATACCTTTTGAGTTCAGTATTGACATACCAGTTGATATTATCAGTGCCAGTATTCAGAAAGGCACAGTTACTGATGAGCAACGCATCTGGTTGACATTAGATAAGAATAAAGTCCAGAAAGGTAATTATATAATTCCAATATCAGTTAAAATTCCTGATAATAAGCCAGTTATTATTTATGCTCCGGTTAATAATCCTGATGTTAAAATACCTGATAATTTTAACGGCTTTATTGAAAGTGCTGGTTATGTTTCGATAGAAGCAGAGCATTATTCAGATGCTTTAGCTGACATTCCAATACACTGGCAAATTATTCCCGGCCTCGGAAGGACGCTTTCAGGAATTACTTCTTTCCCTGTAACGGCACAGCGGCAGAAGCCGGATGAAAAAAGTCCAAGATTAGAATATAATATTTATTTTACCGATACAGGTAAAGCTAAAGTAAATACATATTTCTCACCCACTTTAAACTTTACCGGAGGAAGCGGTTTTCTTTTCGGGATCTCAATTGATGATGAAATGCCTCAAATTGTTAATTTTCATGAAAACGAAACTGTGCCAGACTGGAAATATCCGAAGTGGTGGAACCAGTCGGTAAGTGATAATATTAAAATAAAAACCACTGAACATCATATTTCCTCAACAGGACGGCATATTCTGAAATACTGGATGATTGATCCGGGGCTTGTATTGCAGAAGATAGTTATAGATATGGGAGGTGTTAAACCAAGCTATCTGGGGCCACCGGAGTCTTTCAGAATCATCAACCAGTAATGATGCCTCTAATTTTATTTAACTTTAAGAACATAATTCATACAAATAACGTGAAAAATAGTAATTCTGAATCAGCAAAACTCCTGTTTCTCCTCAAATTATTATTTATTGTATCGTTTTATCAGGTAATTGCTAATGTAAATTCCCTGAAAATAAATGAAATGGATTATTTTGAAAAACAGGGACTTAATATTTTTGTTTTTAGTAATTGTTACGAAGGATTGTTTAACGATGCCAAAATGAGCGGTATTGAGATAATACACCATGGGGTGCGCACAGCAACAAATGGCGATGTCCGGATCAGCGCAACTCCGGGTCAATGGGAACCCGTTCCTGAATTAATAGACAGAAAAGTTGACAGGAATAACAGTTCAATTGAGGTAATCCTTAAATATTCCGAATACAATTTTATTTATCATATCAAAACAGTTGCAAAAGATGAAGGATTATTAATTCAGGTGCTAATCGATGACCCCCTGCCTGAAAAATTGATTGGGCATGTCGGACTGAACATTGAATTCCTGCCTGCAGCCTATTTTGAAAAATGTTATTATATGGATGGGCGTCCGGGCATCTTTCCTTTATATCCTGACGGAATTGTTGAAAAGGACGGTCTGGGAATACCGGCACCCAAACCACTATCTGAAGGCACAGAGTTTGTTCTTTCACCTGAACACCCTGAAAACCATATTACCATACGTTCATCAACAGGAACGATTAAACTGTATGACGGACGTAATACGGCCCAGAACGGATGGTTTGTTGCACGCACACTGATACCGGCCAACCAGACAGGAAAAGTTGCAGAATGGATGATAACAGCCAATACCATAGATAATTGGATCAGGAAACCTGTTATAGCTCATTCACAGCTTGGTTATCATCCCAAACAGAGAAAAACAGCCGTTATAGAGCTTGATAAATATGATCATGCTATAAACAAAGCTGAATTATATAAGATATCAGTAAATAGCAAGCCCGTTCTTTGTTACAGCTCACCTTTGCAAAAATGGGGTAAGTATTTACGGTATGAATATTATACATTTGATTTTTCAACGATTAATGAAGAGGGTATTTATTACATAGTTTATGGTAATATAAGAACCAATCCGTTTGTGATTTCACAGGATGTTTATAAAAATGCGTGGCAATCAGCACTTAATGTGTATTTGCCGGTTCAGATGGATCACATGTTTGTAAATGAAGCCTACCGTGTATGGCATGGAATATCCCATCTGGATGATGCCTTGCAGGCTCCTGTGAATCATCAGCATTTTGATTTGTATGCACAAGGCCCTGAAACCGATTCTCCCTATAAACCGGGAGAACATATTCCCGGACTAAATATTGGAGGATGGTTTGATGCCGGTGATTTTGACCTGCGTACACAAACCCATTATCATCTGGTTTCCATGCTTGTACATGCATGGGAAGATTTCAATATTCTGCATGATGCAACTACCATTGACCAGAAAAGCCGTTACGTTGATATACATATTCCCGATGGCAAACCCGATATCATTCAGCAAATTGAACATGGCACATTGGCGCTCATTGCACAGTTCCGTGCGATCGGGCATGCCATACCCGGCATTATTGTATCTGATTTGTCGCAGTATACTCATCTGGGCGATGCATCAACCATTACAGATAATTTAATATTCAGCCCTGATTTAAAAAACAATGAAACAGATGGGTTCAGAAGCGGAAAAAAAGATGACCGTTGGGCATTCACAAGCAGGTCAACTGCCTTAAACTATGGTTCAATTGCGGCATTGGCTGCTGCCAGCAGGGCACTGAAAGGATTTAATGACACTTTAGCCTTTGAATGCCTTGAAACAGCAAAAAGAATCTGGCAGGATGAACATTCACATGAGCCATTTTTGTTCCATTGGGGCAATACCACAGGAGGACCTGTTGAACAGGAAGAATTCACTGCAGCAGTCGAATTGCTGATTACTACCCATTCGGATGAATACCGAACAAGAATTAAAGAAATGCTTCCGTATCTTGAAAACAATTTTATGGTAAATGCCGTTTCAGCTTTGCGTGCTATCCCATATATGGACAAAACATACAAGGATATGATGAAAAAATTTGTATTGAATTATAAACTCGAAATCGACAGTTTAAAATCAGAAAATCCGTTTGGAGTGCCCATCACAACAGGCAGTTGGGCAGGAAATGGCAGGGTAATTTACCATGCTATTACTAACTATATGATTCTTAAATATTTTCCCGAAATGATAAACAAGGAATATGTTTTCAGAGGTCTTGACTATATTTTCGGATGTCATCCCGGCTCTGATATTTCATTTGTTTCAGGAGTTGGGACAGTTTCCAAGAAGGTGGCTTATGGTAATAATCGTGCCGATTATTCATTCATTGCGGGCGGAGTTGTACCCGGAGTGGTTATTTTAAAACCCGACTTTCCGGAAAATAAAGAAGACTGGCCATTCTTATGGGGAGAAAATGAATATGTGGTAAATATGGCCGGTTTTTATCTTTATCTGGTGCATGCAGCAAATGAACTTTTAAATAATTAAGAAACAAAATACTCTTTGAAAACCATCAAGCCGATTTTTGTATAATCCCAAATTCGTCAATAGTAACAATATGTTTATATATTTATCGTGTTTCTATTGACTAATCTCGGATTATTTTATTCAGATGTAGTACATCTACTCAGCTTGAAATAATAAAAAATTTTTCATTTTTGAAGGAAATTTTAATTGTGGAACAGGAAGAAAAAACAAAACCATTTTTTCATAAAACAAGGATAAAAAGGTATCTGACAGTTTCATTCATTAAGATCCTGCAGTGGATTAAATGGATAGCAATTGCATTTTTCACCTGTAGTGTGCTGACAGTAATTGTTTATCGTTTTGTGCCGCCTCCGGTTACACCATTGATGATAAAAAGGGCTATTGAGCGCTGTTCAGAAGGCAAAAAACCTTTAATTGTTAAAGACTGGGTAAGGTTAAAAAAAATTTCACCTCATCTTATACAGGCTGTTGTTGCCGCTGAAGACAACAGATTCCTTGAGCACTGGGGCATTGATATGCAGGCAATAGAAAAAGCCATTGAACACAATAAAAAACACAAAAGAATACGAGGTGCCAGTACGATAACCCAGCAAACCGCTAAAAATGTTTTTCTCTGGCCTGCACGTACCTACACAAGAAAAGTTTTTGAGCTTTATTTTACTTTTCTTATTGAAACCTTCTGGAATAAGAAAAGAATTATGGAAGTATATCTCAATGTAATTGAAACAGGTGATGGCATTTACGGAGCTGCGGCGGCTGCCCGGAAATATTTTCATAAACCTGCATCAAAACTCACCCGCGGAGAATCAGCT
>CAZBCB010000119.1:0-7961 GCA_964489905.1 uncultured Bacteroidales bacterium | reverse complement strand
TTTCAGGAATAAAAAATTTGTTAATTTAAAAAATCAATTGACGACCCCGACCAACAAAATCTTCTTCGGGATGAACTCAAATTAAGCATTTATAATGTTTAATCAGTAAAAATTGTAATTCTGCATTTTTTAAAATGCTTCACATAAATTCTATCCTGATGCATCGGGAGGGCTACCCTCATATAATCATAAAGGGCGGATCATATTGATTAATCCCAAATTTGTCATTAACTTTATTTTTCTAATGACCATCATTGGCAAATTTTGTTAATCCCAAATTCATCAATAGAAACAACATGTTTAAATATTTATTGTGTTTCTATTGACTAATCCCGGATTAACTAATCCCGGAAAAATAAGTTTACTGCCTCTATATCTGTATTTATATTGAAAGAATATTATTTAGAACTTTTTTGGGAAAATACGGTTTATTTGCTAATTTAATATTCAGAATAACAGTAATTGATTAATAATTTGAATAAAAATTATGA
The DNA here is from genome assembly GCA_964489905.1 of uncultured Bacteroidales bacterium. Taxonomy (GTDB): domain Bacteria; phylum Bacteroidota; class Bacteroidia; order Bacteroidales; family UBA10428; genus UBA5072. Next base: position 7,470 of record CAZBCB010000119.1, on the reverse strand, counting down.
AGCCATGAAAACCACGATTAAAATTATAACAAAAGTATGGTTTTTCATCTTATTGCTTGCAGTTGTTGCTGTTGCATGTAAAAAGGATGAAGATGATCCTGATTATGTTGGAAAGTGGTATCAGACATATACTGAAAGGGGTTTAACATTTAAACAACTTTTAACCCTAAAAAAAAATTCATTTGAAATGCTGATTCAGATACAGAATCCGACAAATCCGGGTAGCTATATTGATTACATGGGACAGAAAGGTACGTTTACCGTTCAAAATGATATTTTAACAGTTACACTCACGAGCATAGGCATAGCACAAATCAATCCTCTCACTTTTATGCCGGTGGGGGACATGGTTTATTACAATGCAGGTACTTCAGAATTCAATAATGTATTGCAACAGGCGGGATTTGACGAGCCCACATTTAACGCCAAATATGCAGTTTCGGGGAATGAACTTACATTAACAATTGATTTTAACAATAATGGTAGTTTTGATGATGATGCAGATGAATCAGAAGTTTTCATCCGTCAATAGTGTTTTAAATTCTACTGAGTTATATACTCATCTGCAAACTCCCTTAATTATACTTTAGGCTGAAATCTTTTTAGCAAAATTTTGTTTAAGTACAGGAATGCCTATCTTTGGGCAATTATTTTTTTTATGGCACTTGAAATTGGCGAACAGAATCTGGATAAGTTTATCCTTGTGGGTGACAGAGTATTAATCAAGCCCAAAACTCCTCATGACAAAACATCAACCGGACTATTTCTGCCCCCCGGAGTTCATGAGCGAGAGGCTATTCAGAGCGGTTATGTTCTTAAAGTAGGACCTGGTTATCCTATTCCGGCTATTAATGAAGTCGATGAACCATGGAAAGATAAAAGCAATGAGGTTAAATACGTTCCTTTGCAACCACGCGAGGGAGACCTTGCAATTTACTTACAGAAAAGCGGATGGGAAATAGAATTCAGTAACGAAAAATATGTCATTGTTCCTCATAATGCTATCCTCATGCTTATTCGTGATGAAAGCCTTTTTAAATGAGCCGGTTTATTACTTCGGATAAACGTTAATCAGTAAGCATTAAACGGTATTTTATATCCATCACCCGGAATCTAAGTCAATAATCATTCTGAATAAGCTTTTTTTATCTGTTTAAATAATAAAAACGGCTATTCATCAAATTATTTTAACCTTATAAATTATATAGCGTAATTCCTGGTGTAAGAAACTACTAATTAAATAAGGTTACCAAAGATGCGAAATTTACAAATATCCAAGGGGCAGTCCGTTCTGACGAAATCATATAATGATCCACTTTTCAAAGCAGTTTTTGATGATTCACCTGATGCTATTTTTTTATTAAATTGTGCTGATTTTCAGATAATTGAATGCAATAATAAAGCCATCAGCTTATTTCAGGCGCAACATAAAAATGATCTTATTGGTTTTGAGATTTTTAATCTTTATGATGCTGAACCCGTTGAATTCAGTAAAAATCAGTTTATTGATGCAGTGAATAACGGACTGCAATACAGTCATGAGCTTGCTTTCAGGTCAATCAGGGGTAATGTTTTCTGGGGCCGCTATGATGTGAAACCAATTGAGGTTAATGGTAATAAAGTAATAATTTTCCGGGTACGCCGGGTTGTTGATTATATGAAAACGGCTGAGATGTTGTCGGTACTTGTAAAACATACCTCAATGGTTACAGGTGTGGATTTTTTTAATATGGTTACCGCTTTGCTTTCGAAGACATTCGATATGCATTACTGCATAATGGTACGATTATCATCACCCGGATCTCAAAATGCTACTACACTATCATGCTGGATAAACGGAAGCTTAAATGATAATTTTTCATTTAATCTTTCAGGAAGTGCTTCGATGAATGTACTTAAAGGATATACAACATTCTATCCAAGAAACCTCAGGGAAATGTTTCCAGCCGACGAACTTGCAAACCGTTATAATGCGGTAAGTTATATGGGCGCTCCTGTCTATAATCCCGATGGCCAGGTTATCGGATTAATTATTATGATGGATGACAAGCCCATGGAGGAAATTCCAAATTCCAGGTATGTATTGTCGCTTCTCGCTTCACGTGCCGGAACAGAACTAAACAGGCTGGATGTTTTAAAAAATATGCAACTTAAAATTGAAGAACTTGAAAAATCAATACAGCTAAAAGACAAGTTTATCCAATTATTTTTTAATGACCTGACTAATCCGGTGAACCATGTTGTAAGCATGACTGAAGTGCTGAAGGATAACATAAATAATTTAAATATTACAACAGTAGGCCGGTCTGTTAAAGAAATAGATACATTGTTAAAAAATACATCCGGATTGCTTAATAGTATGGCCGAATGGTCGGAAATTCAGCAAAGGCAAACCATTCCTTTTATCCATGCTTTTGATGTTTATGAAGCTGTAAAAGAAACTGTTGATCTGTATTTTTATATTGCAGAAAGTAAGGATATTCAATTAATCAATTATATATATCCGGGGACTTTGATACATGCTGATAAAAATATCATTAAATCGGTTATAAGAAATGTTATCGCAAGTACTTTACAATATGCCAAACCAGGAGGGCAGTTGATTATTGATGCAATGACACTTGAGAACCATGTTAATCTTACAATTCAGATAAACGGAACATTGGAAGCAGAAAAAGATATTTCAATTTTTTTAAATGCTGAAAGCAGTAGCTTAAGACCCGGAAAACATATTGTTGGTGAGGATATTAAAGGTATTTCCATTTGCAAAGAAATGTTGGAATTGAATAATGCTTTAATTTCCTTTGAAAGCAGGGAAGGAGAGAGTACAACCATCACTATTACTATACCATCAGGTCAGCAGAAGTAATTCTAACACAGGTTCGATGAATTTATCCCGAATTCATCATTGAGAAGATCAATTGACGAATTCGGGATATTAAATTTATCTATTCATTCAGGTAAAATATGGCACTGTTCGGGCCGATTCCGACAATATAATTGTTAATCTCAAGAGTAACCGGATCAACTATAAACATGGTTCCATTGCCGGTAAATGTACTTTCAAATAAAAATATTTCCCCTGTCTTTGGATTTACATCGAGCCCGTAAAAACTTCCTGCAACTACAGGCTGGGGAGGCATTGCCTCTTCAGTAATATTCATTTTATATAGTCCGTCCTGACGTAAAAAGTAAATTGCATCACCGTCTTTATTTGCAGCTATATGAGGAGGGGTGCTGGTATATTGCCCTGCAGTGCCTACTGTTATTTTTAATTCAACAGTATTGGAAGTAGTGTTTATTTTAACAATTTTTGCTTCTGTTTCACTTAACAGGTTATAAGGAGGATCCCAGTTATACATGGCATAACCCTTGCAATAAACCCAGAGATTATTGTCTTTGTCAACTGCCATATCAACCGGAACATCGCCAACAATAATATTCCCTGTAACCATATCAGAATTTGCATTAATAATACTGACGGTCGAATCAACACTCCAGCCTCCGCTATTAGCAACATATACTTTATGGCCTACTTTAGTCATGGTCTCAGGTCCAAAACCAACTTTAATCGTATCGGTTATTATGTCGGATTTTAAGTCAATAACATACACAGACCCTTCCATACTCCCGGCGGTTAAATATCCTTTGTCATCGTCCACCGGAATAAAATAACGTGGATATGTTACAATAATTGGATCGGCGGTTGTTTTAAACGAATCAATCTGAACAATTTCTACTTTGCCTGTCCCGTTAACAACGATATATCCTTTGTCACCGGCAATAGCCATTGATTGAACCACATCGCCCAGAGGACGTCCATTAACTGCCTCGAAAATATTATTTATTACCAGCATTGAATCAGGGTCATAAAACGATATGGATCCGTTGTTAGCACCAAAACTTCCTTCATTAACTATAAATACACCATTGCTGTATCTTCCGTTAGACGAATGATGGTTAACTGGCTGCTCTTTCTCACATGAGCTGAGTAAATAAATAGTTAAAACTGATGCACATAAAAGATTAAACTTTTTCATAAATCATTTTGCTTTAATTAGTTAGATATTGGATTTCATTATATTCCACCCGAAAGAAAAAAAGATATAATAAGCCCGCCCGGGCATAGGATAGGCTCTGATAATTTCATATTGCTGATTCAGAAGATTGTCAATTCTGAATCCGGCATTTAATGAAAACTGTTGGAAAGACTTCTCGTATCCGGCCATAATATCAGTAACAAAAAAACCTTTCAGGCTGAGGTTTTCATTATTACTCTCCACGGTTTCCCTTTTGCCTGTAATATTCAAACAAAAACCGGCCACAACATTTTTCACTCTGATTAATGTGTTTGCTTTAAAAGTGTTTAAAGGGACATACATAAGCTGTTTTCCGGTAAAAACCGGATTATCATCATACGTTTTTATTATTGTGGAATGATTATATGTATAAATTACCGACGATGATATGTGGAAATTTTTAGTGCTGTATTCATACGTTGCCTGAGCTTCAAGTCCCCTGGAATAAACCAGTTTAAATTCAACAGGTGTAAGGGAATCGTTGTTAACCCATTGGATCCAGTTGTCAATTGATTGAAAAAAACCTGTAAATGAATAATTTAGTGATGATGCTTTTTTTCTTTCAAATAATTGTCCTTCAATACCAACATCTGTGCCCCATCCTTTTTCAGGCCTCAGGCCGGTATTACCACCCGGACGCCAGTATTTTTCATTGAAGGTGGGTTTGCGGAACTTGTTAGAAATATTCGTCCGGATATTCAGTTTATCCGATAAAACATATCGCCATCCCAGTGAATATAAAATACCTGGGTCAGTGCCGTCATAAAACTCCTTCCGCAATCCGGCATTTCCAATCCATTTTTTCATATTAACTTTAATGAATGTGGAAACTGCCAGTTCATGCTCACTAATTAATTGACTGTAGTTATTGGATATGCCAATAAGATAATTATATGAGGCAGCTGCACCAGTAATTATTTTATCAGACCAATAATATCGGTATTCAATTTCATTAAGCAACCGCTTTGATCCTATATGGGAGTCAATTGAATAATTTTCATCGTGTGCGTTAATTTTGTTCGTATATCTTAACTGGTCAATGAAATAAGCTGTTTTTAATACTAAACTGGCCTGTTCAAAAAGTTTTCTGTAGCGCAGATAGGCTCTGAAACTACTGTCTTTCTGGTGTGCATTTGATGGTTGGTAATTTCCCATGATTGCAGGCAATTGTAAATCCTTATGCTGATACCAGCATCCTGTTTCAACGGTGTTTCCTTGCGGAAGGTTAAAAAACAAATTCTGAATTAATCCGGTTCCATGGTATTCATTGTGTTCCCTTCGTAAGCGTGGATTATGGTATTTGTAAATGTCTGTATATGGAAAATTATTTTTAGCGTACTGGCTGATAAATGAAAAATGATATTGTATCCATGGTCGCCCGATTTTTACTGAAAAAAGATTGTTGTATGTTTCAAAACTTCCTCCGTTAAATGAGTATAACACGGCAACTTTATTATTCCAGTTGGGTCTGTTAACCATATTGACTGAACCTCCAAATGTACCACTGCCGAATAATGCTCCTGATGCTCCGTTAATGATTTCAATATTTTGCATCAGTCCTGCGGGCATAAGCGATAGGTCAGCCTGTCCTGTAGTTGGAGAATTAACGGGAAAACCGTTCCAGTTAATTTGTGTGTGATTTGCACCGGTGCCTCTTAATGATACGGATGAAAGGGAACCGGCCGGTCCGTATTGTTTTATATTAGCGTTTGACTGATAAAGCAAAAGGCTGCCAAGGTCAATATGGTTGTTGTACTTTAATACATCCTGATCAATGTTAATTGTATGGTAATCATCACAAAAGAACCGTGCATTGCTCTCAATAAAAGTAACTTCAGGAATATTGTAATGAACAGTATTCTCACTTTGCTGTGCAGCAATGAAAAATGAGAAAACTAAAAAAATAAAAAATGTTAAAAAAATTTTTTTCAATGCATTATAAATTATGTTTCTTCCCGAACATATCTTTCATTATGGCAGGTCTTCTGGCTTACTCCCTTTCAGTGCGCCTTCCCATTCCAATTCATCAGAACAGTGGCAAGGTATGCTCTGAAAGTTACAGAGAACACAGCAGCGGGTACTGCCCGGGATTCTCACCCGGTTCCCTATTATCTGAACTTCCGGATGGAAGATCAGAACCATAACTAATGCAAATATAATAAAGAATTTCAGTCAGATTGTATTTTCTTGCGCGTAATATTTGTTAACAATTTTGTAAACAAAAAAGGTTAATCAAAAAGTTTCAGAATTACTACCTTTACTGATAGGTGAATAAAATTAGGCATATGAAAAGGTATAAGATTGTATTTCTTGATGCAAAAACACTTGGACATACAATTAATTATTCAAGATTATCGACGCTTGGAGAATTTATTAGTTATGATATTACGCCCGCAGAACAAACAATTAAACACATTAATGGAGCAGATATCATTATTACCAATAAAGTAGTTATTGACAGAAAGGTAATTGATTCCTGTCCGTCATTAAAACTGATATGCATTGCAGCAACAGGAATGAATAATGTTGATCTTGCCTATGCCGGCGAAAAGGGCATTAAGGTTCGTAATGTGGCAGGATATTCAACCGAAAGTGTGGTGCAGGTTACTTTTGCATTATTAATGTATCTGTTAAATAGCGTTCGTTATTATGATGATTATACCAAATCGGGGGAGTATGCCCGTAATGATATTTTTACCCATTTCGGTCGCCCTTTTTATGAGCTGGCAGGTAAACAATTTGGTATAATAGGGTTAGGCACAATTGGCAAAAGGGTTACTCAGGTAGCAATTGCTTTCGGGGCAAAAGTGGCATATTATTCTACCACCGGGAAGAACTTTAGTAATCCGTATCCTCTCCTTGAACTTAATGAGTTGCTTTCAACATCTGATGTTGTTTCAATTCATTGCCCGTTAACAAATTCAACAAGAAATATGATAGGATATAATCAGATTAAGATGATGAAAAAGACGGCATATTTAATAAATGTAAGCAGGGGAGGGATCATCATTGAACCTGAACTGGCCAAGGCGCTTGATGAAGGATTAATTGCCGGTGCCGGTCTTGATGTTCTTGAAAAGGAACCACCATTGGCAACTAATCCTTTGTTTAATCTTAAACATCCCGAGAGGCTGATAGTCACTCCTCATCTGGCATGGGCAAGTATGGAATCTCGGGAACGGCTGATAGATGGAATTATTAAAAATATTGAAGAATTTATTAATGAAAATAATGTCTGAGTTCAGTTGTTTACAATTAATACCACGATGTTATTAATTAAATGTAACTTTAATCAGGAATAATTCATTTTAATATTTTCATTTATCTTCATCAAAATATATTTTTACAAAAATTTTATGTTGTGAATAAACAGAAAGTAAAGGTAGGAATA
>CAZBCB010000118.1:0-8068 GCA_964489905.1 uncultured Bacteroidales bacterium | reverse complement strand
TATATTCTCCGGTTTTCCGGTAATATTCGGCAAGGTTAAAATACACCATGTAAAAATGAGGATTTGTATTTATATATTCTTTTTCAAATGATTGTGGAAGAGGAATTTTATCCTGTTTCAGTTTCTTAAGTTTTTCCGACAGATTCAGGTAATTCTGGTAGCGCACATAATCGTCTGAATACAAGAATGAATCAGGTGGTATATTACAATCCAGACTATAGATTTCTTGATTATTGATTATTTGATTTTTATTCAGCGAAAAAACCTTATGCAAATCATAAGCAATAAATCTGCCGATCTGATAAGGCGGAGCTGAAACCCAGGCTATTAATTCAGATGGTTTAAAAACCACAGCATGGTGTGCAATAAGCTGATTGATTGCCAGCGGATTTCCCATACCCAGAATGGTGTCGTTAAGGCCATATCGGTTTCGGAGAATGGAAACCGCAATTTTCTCATCAACGGTATAGTTTTTATTTATTAATTCAGTCATTCTTTTGTAACGATAATAACTATCAGAACCTTTAATGTTTTCGATATTGATTTTGTCATTTATAAAAGCTTCGCCCTGAAAATGATTGGCACAGACAATAGAATTGCCTGAGCTGTATACAATATCGTATTTTTCAGGAGACTTTTCAATAATGGCTGCCTTGCCATCGATAGATGAACCTATTAATAAAGATTCCGAAACAAATAGCTTTTTTCTGACAGCAATAGAATATGCTTCATTAATGGTGGAAGCATATTGTAAGATTTCTCTTGCCAGGAGTGATACAGGCGTTTTTGCCTGACCCGGTACAGATGATTTGGCTGCGTTGATGGTTACAGTGAGACCTTTTTCATTAATCCCCGAAACTACGCCTATCATGCCTGCCCAGGTAACCATCATAAATTTATAACCATGGGAAGGATTGTAAAAGCAGACTATTTTGTTTTCAGCAAATTTTTTCCCGGCGTAAAAATCAAAATTGCGACCGATGATTAAGGAAGAATCAGCGCTTTTATCCTTCCAGCAGGCAAATGATGTACAACCAACCATATTCAGGCCCTGTAAGGCATGCCCAATATCATGGGCTGCATGGTAATTTAACTGTCGTTGGTACCCCGATCCGATAAAATCAAACTCTGGGTCACACGAAAAAGAAATGCCGTAGATTTCCTGTTTATATTCATCGGGGATATTTTTATCAAGGTTTCTGTTAAACCAGGCAACAAAATAGCGAAGAAACTTAAGATAAGAGTCTGACGGAACCAGTTCTTTAATTTGTTCAACAAATGCGGACTCCTGGTAATACAATAATTCTTTTGTTAGTTTTCCAATAGCTACCCCACGTTCGAAAGGCTCACCTTCGATATACATTTCCCATAGGCCACTTTCACTCTTACGGAGCCAGTTATTTCCAAATGTAAAAAATGTTTCGGAATATTCGGTCCTTTTATTTTCAAGACTTGTTAAATTATTAACAACAGGCGGGTGGTCAATGGCAATAACCGAAAAGTAAATGATAAAGCCAATGAAAGCTGCAAGCATGCCAAGTAATAGCCATAAAAATAATCTATTTCGCCGTTTTGGTTTTCTATTGTGCATGATGAATCTTTTTAATCAGGTAATTCATTCCAAGTAGCTCCGAACAGGTTATTATCGAACCTAGTGTAACACCAACCACTCCATGAATGTTTATATTCTGGCCGGTTAATAGAAGATTTTCAATATGTGTTTTCGGAAGTATCATGGTTTTAAGCGAATTATGATAATCTTTCTGAATTCCATAGACTGATCCGTTATATGAACCGGTATAATCGCGATAGGTTAGTGGAGTGGATGTATAATATGCTTTAACAGCTTTTTTTATTCCTGGCAGGTAATTTTCGACTCTGGATAATAATATTTCAGCTTTTTTATGTTTAAATTCAAGATATTCATTACCTCTTTTTTCTACCGTTGTATGCTGCCATTTTTTTACATCATCCCATTTCATGTAAGTATTGATAATAACAGCATTGGTATATCCGTTATCCTGTGACAAGGGTGAAAAATGAATCATAAATCCCTGAGGCCAGATTTCATCGGTATAGTCGTTATTATCCCAGAATTCTTCATTATCATAGCAGTAAATATTGCTGTTAATATATCTGAATGTATTGTTGTACAATGACAGATACAAAGAAAACATACCGGTAGTTTCTTCAAGACTTTGAATACGTTTAATATAAGCAGGCTTAAAATATTTTGGCTCTATTAACGATAATAGAGCCTTAGGATGAATTCCTGCAATAAAATGCTTCCCTTCGACTTGCTGAGAATGATTGACTTCAACATTAACAATTCTATTGTTTTGTACTTTAAATCCGGTAACTTCGGAGTGTTTTAATAAAACCCCTCCAAAACTAACGATATGTTTTGCCAGAATATCACTCACCTGTGATCCTCCGCCGATAAAACGATAGGCACTTTGAATAAAGGAAGCGTGAATAATCATAGGAATGTACAAAGGTGTCATGTCTTTTCTCCCCGCATATAAGGGAGAAATGGATGCCAATGTATTTTTCAGTTTCCTGTTGTTTGTAATGGAGCTGATAAATCCATCGAAACTTTGGTTGTAATAATTAAAATATGCAGGGGTACCGTTAACATCACGCAGATTGAAAAGATCAACCGAATTTCCTATTTCCTTTAGTTTTGCAATATAGTTTTTAATAGCTTCTTTTTCAGAAGGAAATTTTTGTATCATTTTATCATAAAAATTTTCATAACCATTAGCAAAATGGTATTCTTCGTCATTGAAACGGATAATATCATATTTGTTTTCATCAAGACGTTTTAACCTGAGATTCTGAGAAAGATTAAAATAATTGAAATATTTTCTTAAGATCTGTCCTTCATCCATACTGCCGATATAATGCATGCCTGTATCAAAACAGCTTCCATTGCGGTTAAATGTCTGAAGACAACCTCCAAACTGATTGTTTTTTTCAAGTACGCAAACACTGAAGCCTTCCCGGCTAAGTATGTAGGCACATAATAAGCTTCCTAATCCACTTCCTATGATTACTATGTCAAATTTCATCTTCTCATTTTGATATAAACAACTAAGCACTGCTTATTTTACTAAGCAGATACCGGAGGTCAATAATTTCAGCACAGGTAAGCACTGAACTGATAGTAACTCCGAGTATTCCATGCACATTAATATTTTGTCCGGTAAGGAACAGATTCTTAATTTTTGTTTTAGGTAATATTATGGATTCAAGGGGTTTGTTAAAATCTTTTAAAACTCCGTAAGCTGATCCGGCTCTTGTTCCTGTATAATCCCTCCATGTCAGGGGAGTTGATGTATAATAAGATTCAACACAACTTTTAATGCCGGGAAATTGCCTTTCAACAGCATCAAGCAATTTTTCAGCTTTTTGCCTTTTAAACTCCTCGTATGCTTCTCCTCTTTTTCCTGTTGTTGTATTTTCCCATTGGAGAAGTTCATTATAATCCATATATGTCAGAACCGATGCACTTTCAGCATAAGATTCAGATTTTGAAGTTGCTGTAACCATAAATACATAGTGCTGAGGCCAGAGTGTTGGATTGTAATCACCGGCTATCCATACATTTTCCTGATTATAATAGTAAAAATTATAGTTTAAGTATGGAAATTTTTCTTTTTTAAATACAAGATAAAGGGTAAAAATACCCATTGTGTCTTCATGGTTTCTAATTCTCTGATGAAAAAACGAACTAATATTCCGGGCGTCAGTCATATTCAAAATTAGCGCGGGGTGCGTATTTGATATGAAATACTTTCCTTCAATCTCTTTTCCATCCGATAATTTTACAAAACGGATTTTAGTATTTTCTGTGACAAATTTTTCAGCTTTGGCATTGGTAAAAATTTTACCACCATGCTGAACGATATTATCAGCTAATATCTTAACGAGATTATGACTTCCGTCCTTTATCCTCCAGGCACTGTCGATAAAAGAGTTATTAATAATGGCATGAATAAAAAGAGGTGTTTTTTTTTCATGCCCTGCATACATAATATTATTACCGGCTATAACCTGCTGTAAACGGTTGTTTTTTATGACTGATCTGATAAAATCTGCTGCACCTGTTCCAAGCGAGTTATATTCAAAGATATTATTGCTGTCATTTGAAAATGTATATAATGAATTGGCTGAGCAAATGCTTTTTATTTGACTGATATATTGGTTAAGTTCGGATTTTTCGCCGGGGAAATATTCGAGCAAGGTTTCAATATATCGCTTATGGTTCATGGCCAGCTTATATTGTTCACCTTTTATATTAATGATATCAAAACCATCTTCATTTAATTTTTGTAATTCAATTTTATCAAGGAGACCAAAATAGCGGAAATATTGATTAAGAACCTGGCCTTTATCGAGACTTTCAGTGTAATTTAGCCCGGTATTAAAAATACATGCTTTTCGTCCGAATGTTTGTAAGGAACCACCAAGTTTATGGTTTTTTTCGATCAAACAGACACTGAAACCTTCCCTGCTTAAAATATTTCCGCATAAAAGCCCTCCAAGTCCGCTTCCTATAATAACAACATCAAATTTCATCAGTAAAGGAAAATTTATTCATAATTTGCATTCGAAGGATTTTTAAAAGGATAATCTGTGGTATAATGCAGGCCTCTGCTTTCTTTTCGTTGCTGTGCCATTTTGATAATCAGGTATCCTGTATTAATCATATTCCGGAGTTCGCATAATTTTTGTGACAGTTTCGATTTTGCATATAATTCTTCCGTCTCATTGAAAATTATTTCAAGCCTGTCCATGGCTCTTTTTAAACGAAGGTTTGAACGGACAATGCCAACATAATAACTGAATATCTGCTGTACTTCCTTATAATTTTGTGTAATAAGTACCATTTCTTCGGGATGAGTAGTTCCGGTATCATTCCATTGTGGTATGTTTTCCTGAATACTGTAGTTTTTTATATTTGCGAGGGCATGTTTTGCGGCTCTGTCAGCAAAAACAATAGCTTCAAGGAGTGAATTGCTTGCAAGTCGGTTAGCTCCGTGCAATCCGGTATATGCAGTTTCGCCGGCTGCATAAAGTCGTTGAATAGATGTACAACCATGTTCGTTCACGTTGATACCTCCGCATAAGAAATGAGCAGCCGGAACAACCGGTATGAGGTCTTTGGTAATATCTATTCCAAGCGACCGGCATTTTGAATAAATATTTGGGAAATTATCAATAAGATCTTTTCCGTCAAGATGTCTGCAATCAAGAAAAACATATTCTTCACCGCTTGCTTTCATCTCATTGTCAATAGCGCGTGCAACAATGTCACGGGGCGCAAGTGAACCCCGGCTGTCATAGCGAAGCATGAAATCTTCTCCTTTATGATTTTTGAGTATAGCTCCATGTCCGCGGAGTGCTTCGGTAATCAGAAATGAGGGCCTTTCGCCCGGATTATATAGTGATGTAGGATGGAATTGAACAAATTCCATATTATCAACAATACCCTTGGCACGGTAAACCATTGCAATTCCGTCTCCGGTGGCAATCAGCGGATTTGTGGTTGTATGATAAATATTGCCCACTCCTCCGGTGGCCATCATGGTCACTCTGGCAAGGAACGTATGAATTTGGTTTGTTTTCAGATCAAGAGCATAAGCACCATAACATTCTATGCCGGGGAAATACCTTTTTACCAGTTTGCCCAGATGATGCTGTGTAATTATATCAATAGCAAAAAAGTGTTCAAAAGTATGGATATTGGGATGTGCTTTAACAGCATTTGCAAGCGCCTGTTGGATTTCATATCCTGTATTATCCTTATGATGAAGAATTCTGAATTCAGAATGCCCCCCCTCTTTTGCCAGATTAAATTTGCCGTCTGATTCTTTATCAAAATGTGTGCCCCATTGAATAAGCTGTTCAATCTGCCCGGGTGCTTCCTTAACAACCATTTCAACTATTTTTGGATCACAAAGTCCGTCACCTGCAATAAGTGTATCTCTGACGTGTTTTTCAAAATTATCAGGCTCGTATGTAACGGCAGCAATGCCACCCTGGGCATAACTGGTATTAGTATCATTGAGTGAAGTTTTTGTAATTACTGCTACCTTACCCGAATTTGCTACTTTCAAGGCAAAACTGAGACCTGCAAGCCCTGATCCTATTACCAAAAAATCATAGCAATCTTTCATACACAACTTATTTATACAAAAAATCCGTCAGTTTTTCAGATAGTAAAATTAAGAAAAAAGAAAAGGAATTTACTTATCGGACAAATTATACCATACGTTTTTTGTTTTATACAAAACAAATATACTTGATAGTGAGTATAAACAATTGATGAATATTTGACATAAGGCTGTTTCATCCAAACTATAAAAAAATAAAAATTAATTCGGATGAAAACAAAAGATTTTCAATTACATTTGCCCCTTATTTTACAAGCTTTTTATACATATGATGCAGGAAGATGTTTTTAAAAAGATTATTGCTCATTGTAAGGAATATGGGTTTATATTTCCTTCCAGTGAAATCTATGATGGTTTAAGTGCAGTATATGATTATGGTCAGAACGGGGTAGAGCTTAAAAACAACATTCGCCGTTATTGGTGGGATGCGATGGTAAAGCTGAATGAAAATATTGTTGGTATTGATGCTGCCATATTTATGCATCCACGGGTTTGGGAAGCATCAGGTCATGTCGCTGCATTTAATGATCCACTAATTGATAATAAAGACTCAAAAAAAAGGTACAGGGCTGATCAACTGATTGAGGAATATCTTGAAAATATTAATGAGAAAATACGGAAAGAAATTGAAAAAGCCAGGCAAAAATTCGGAGATACTTTTGATGAGGTAAAATTCAGAACTACCAATCAAAGAGTTCTTGAAAACCAGAAGAAATATGATGCTATCAGAAAGCGTTATATAACGGCTCTTGAAAAAGAAGACCTTAAAGAATTATATCAGATTATTATTGATACGGGCATAGTATGTCCGGTTTCAGGGAGTAAGAACTGGACTGAAGTCAGAAAATTCAATCTGATGTTTAGCACACAGGTAGGCTCAGTGAGTGAGGAGGCCGATACAATATACCTGAGGCCTGAAACAGCTCAGGGTATTTTTGTGAATTTTCTGAATGTTCAGAAAACAGGTAGGATGAAGATACCGTTTGGTATTGCACAGACAGGAAAAGCATTCAGAAATGAAATAGTTGCCCGACAGTTCATACTCCGGATGCGTGAGTTTGAGCAGATGGAGATGCAGTTTTTTATAAAGCCGGGTACCGAAATGCATTGGTATGAATACTGGAAGGAAAAGAGAATGAAGTGGCATAAGGCGTTGGGACTTGGTGACCATAAATATCGTTTTCATGACCACGACAAGCTGGCTCATTATGCCAATGCAGCCTGTGATATTGAATTTGAGTTTCCCATTGGATTTAAGGAAGTAGAAGGAATTCATTCACGCACCAATTTTGATTTGAGCAATCATGAAAAATTTTCGGGCAAAAAAATACAATATTTTGATCCCGATACTAACGAAAGTTATACACCTTATGTGATTGAAACATCTATAGGATTAGACAGAATGTTTTTTTCAGTTGTCTCCAATGGATACACTGAGGAAAAGGTTGAGTGGGAAGGCAGTGCTAAAGAAGAAAGAGTAGTATTAAAAATTCCTCCTGCACTGGCACCAATAAAACTGGCAGTTTTACCACTGGTACGTAAAGATGGGTTACCTGAAAAAGCCCGCGAAATAATGGATCGAATGAAATTTGATTTTATGTGCCAGTATGAAGAAAAAGATTCCATAGGAAAGCGTTACCGTCGTCAGGATGCCATCGGGACACCTTTCTGCATAACTGTTGATCATCAGACACTGAAGGATAATACGGTAACTTTACGTGATCGCGACAATATGCAACAGAAAAGATTTCCTATTGAAAAACTAACAAATATCATTCAAAAACATATTAGTGTTAAAAGCTTATTAGAGCTTTTATGAAAAAATTTAGATATTCTTTAAGGTAATTAAAATTTATTAGCAAAATTTTTTATTTTAGTATAAAAGTTTT
>CAZBCB010000117.1:0-8189 GCA_964489905.1 uncultured Bacteroidales bacterium | reverse complement strand
CTTCAAAATAATTGGGAAAACTATGCTGAAAGAATAATTAAATGGATAGGTATATAATAATCCGATACGACAAATCTCAAATAAGCTCATTGAATCAAATAATTTAAATCTTATCAAACTATGAATTCTTATATATTTAAAATACTGGACTTTTTAACCGGATTTAATCTGGATCAAAATCTAAAACATGTTCTTAGTAGGGATTCCTGGTCAAGGCAACAAATTGACAGCTATCATCAGGAAAAATTTGAAATACTGAAACAATATGCTGCAAAATCATCTTTTTATAAATCATATTATGAGAAGGATCTCTCACAATTTCCTGTATTATCCAAAGATACTTATAGCCAAGAATTAGATAAAATCTGTACTTATTTCAGAAAGCCTTACCGTATTGAATTTACATCGGGTTCGTCAGGAAGGCCTCGAAAAATAGTTGTTTCAAAAGAAATGCTGCTTGCAAAACGTACATCTTACCTTAAAATGTTAAAATGGTTTGGTCTGAAAAGGGGAGATAAGGAAATATCTATTGGAGGTATTGATAAGTCATTAAAATACCGGCTTTATTATATACTCAAGAATAAAATATTTCTTTCCTCTTATAATATCAATAAAGAAAAAGCATTACAATACATTAAGATTATCAATAAACAGAAGCCTGATATGATTTTCAGCTATCCTTATGCACTTATGTTACTAATGGGTTATGCAGAGGAAATGAAAGTAAAGATATATCAGCCAAAACTTGTTTATATTGGCGGTGAAAACTTATATCCTGATGTTGCCCAAAAAATAAAAAAACATTTCCCTGAAAGTAATTTTGCCAATGAGTATTGGAGTACTGAAGCTAATATTGGCGTTACATGTCCATCAGGCAATATGCACATTGATGAGGATACAATAATTCCTGAAGTGATCGATACCGACGAAGACGGATTCGGGAATTTATTGATTACCAATCTTTTTTCTTTTGATGCCCCCATTATTCGATACCAATTAGGTGATAAGGTAAAAATATCTGACAAAAAGTGCCCCTGTGGCAGGCAAACAAGAATAATAGAAGAATTTAAAGGAAGAGATATAGATTATTTCATACTACCTGACGGCAGAAAAATTGCTTTCACTGAGAACAGTAATCAGATTGCATCATTATGTGAGAATATTTTAGCCTATCAGGTTTTGCATAAAAGCAATACTTTTGAGGTTCAATTTAATTATATAAGAAATTTAAAAAATATGCCTGTTAACCTTGAACCATTGAAGAACTATTTCAGAAAAAAACTTAATATTACGGTAACATGCAAAGAAGTTGAATATATCGAAGCAGAAAAATCGGGGAAGCATAAAGTATTTAAAACCATTTCATAATTGTTTTATGGAGCTTGTTTTTGTGGGTGATATAATGTTTGATTGGAAAATTAGAAAGATAATTCAGACCAAGGATCCGGCATATCCCTTACAGAATCTATCATTACCTCTGACCCGAGATGGACTGATCATTGGAAACCTCGAGACTGTTTTATCTGACAGGATTTTAAAGTCAATAAAATTAAAGAACGATAAAATAATATCACCTGTTGTTGCCCTGCAAAGTTTGAAAAAAGCCGGGATAACATGCCTGTCTTTAGCAAACAATCATGTATTTGATTATGGTACCGAAGGATTGACGGACACCATAAACAATCTCAGGAATAATGGTTTTCTGTATTTTGGTGCGGGGATGAACCATGCTGAAGCTCATGCAATATGTCAGGTTAATCACAGAGGTAAAAAAATTGGTGTTCTTTCACGGACATTCACCTGTGAAGCGGCAAATAGTAGCTTTAGTACAGAAGAGCCTCAGGCTGCCGAACTTAATTATCATGCGCTTACAGATTGTATAAAAAATAAGAGACATTTTTATGATTTTCTTATTGTGATTCTGCATTTTGGGTTTGAATATTGCTTTTATCCTAACTCTGAAGATGTGAAATTCTGCAGAGAATTAATAGACCATGGCGCTGACCTGATTGTTGGCCATCATCCTCATGTTTTTCAAGGAATAGAGAAATACAAACATGGCCTTATTGCCTATAGTCTTGGAAATTTTTTATTCGATATTTCTGATGAACCCTTTCCTGATACTTCAAGCGGTTTAATTCTGAAAGTACAACTTACTGAATGTGTAAATCACTCCCTGAACATAAAAGATTATTCGGTAGAACCAGTGTTGATTAATAAAAATGGCATTATTGAAATACCTTCACCAGATATAGCAAAAGAAATAACTTACAATCTTAATCTAAGATCATCAAAACTATTATTGCCGGAACATGAATATAAATACTTTGCTGACGGACAAAATGCAAAAACAGTTATCGGTATAAGAAAAAAAGAAGTGATTAAATATCTGAAGAAAGGAAATTTTATATATCTTTTTAAGAAATTGTCCAATTTACGCTTAATTCACATTAGATTACTGATTCAATATATTAAAAAAAGGTTGAAGAAAGGAACATCATTATGAACCGGTTTACAGAAAAAATATTTGGGAGTAAGCGATTTATAAATCTGTCAAAAGACATAATTTCCTATAACAGACAATATTTTGCTGCTAGAAAGCTGTTGCGTCGTATTGAAAGTTTTAATAAACAAGACATACAAAAATATCAGTATGGTCAGCTTAAGAAACTTATTGAATATGCTGCCATTTATGTTCCTTATTACCGAGATTTGTTCAAAAAAATCGGATTTAAACCGGAAATGTTCAGAAAAATTGATGATATTCAGCACATACCCTATCTTACAAAAGATATTATAAAAGCAAACAGGGATAGATTGGTTGCTGACATATTCCCTAAAAAATATCTTAAATTAACCATTACAGGTGGAACAACAGGTACGCCTATGGATTTTTACCTCGACAGAAGAACTTCATCACCGGTTGAATTTGCTTATTTGCAATACATCTGGGGCAGGATTGGTTATAGGTTCAGAGACAGGTGTGTGGTACTTCGGGGAGATGATATTGAAAATATTGTTGAGGGTAAGGTTTACTGGAAAAAGAATAGGCTGCTTAACTGGTTGTTAATGTCGTCACTGCGTTTAAATGAACATAATGTTCATCTATATCTTGAAAAAATAAAGGAGTTTAATCCGGAGTATATTATAGCCTATCCTTCTATGGCATATATTCTTGCAAAATATGCCGGAACACGTAATATTTTTCTTCCAAAACTCAGAGGAGTGATTTGTTCATCTGAAACATTATATAGCTGGCAAAGACAATTTATCAAGAATGTTTTTGGGGTAACCGTTTTCCCATATTATGGACTATCCGAAAAGTGTTGTATTGCAGCAGAATGCTATGAAACAGGTTTTTATGAGTTTATACCCACTTATGGTTTTACAGAAATTATAAACAAGCATGGTAATTGGTGTTCGAAAGATGATGAACCGGGAGAAATTGTAAGTACTGGATTTTATAATTATGCCTTTCCTTTTATCAGATACAAAACACAGGATTATTGCACTTATTCTGCCAGTGATTGCCCCAGTCATACAGGCTGGACAACTGTAAAAGAAATAAAAGGCCGAATTTCTGAATTTCTGGTAAATAAAAACGGAGATCTGATAACCTTTACCTGTTCCGATGAAATATTCTGGTCGGTTTACCACAAACTGAATGCTTATCAATATGTACAGGAAATCCCGGGAAAAGTTGAAATAAAACTCGATTTGAAAGAACCTCTTCATGATAATGAATTTAAAGAAATGCACTCGGTTTTTAGGAAATACTATCCCGATTTTGAAGTTTCATTTCAACCCGTAAGTTATATACCAAGAACAAAAAGTGGTAAATTCAGGTTTCTTATCCAGAAACTTTCAATTGATTTTTCAAATCAATGAAACAAATCAAATGGTATATTAACAGACTACAGACCATGTCGATGCTCGAAATGGTTTATAGACTATTGCAGGCTCTTAGATACTTTCTGGAAAAAAAAACCAGAATTGGCTTTTACCCTGTTATTGACACGCTCCCTCAAACCAGGTTATTGTTTAATAATATTACCGGCTATATTAACAAAAAATATCCTGGTGAACTCAGCATTTTTGGTATCAATTTCAATTATCTTGAATCAACCTTATGGCATAAAGATCTATATTCTGGAAATGTCTTCCCTGAAAAGTATTCACGGGAAATTGATATACGGACACCACAATACGGTAGCGCCAAACATGTATGGGAGGTAAACCGTATGCATTTTCTGGTATGGCTATGTATGAATTTCAAGGTTACTAATGATAAACGTTATCTTGATACATTCATGGAAAAAATTGTATCATGGATAAGACAGAATCCTTATTTGATAGGGATCAACTGGTACAGTAATATTGAAATAAATATCCGTCTGATAAACTGGATCGTATGCTGGGAAATTCTTGAAGCTGAAAAATTGGCCGAAACAAACCATGATTTTCGCAATTTTATATTAAACCAATGGTTGCCATTAATTTATTTGCACTGTATATATTCATCGGGGAACCCTTCCTTTTTCAGTTCTGCCAACAATCATCTAATTGCCGAATATGCAGGATTATTTCTGGCCTCTTTAAAATGGCAATTCCCCGAATCGGTTAAATGGTTAAAGAAATCAAAAAGAGGACTAGAAAAAGAAATACTGAAACAGCATTCAAATAGTGGTGTCAATAAAGAAGAAGCTGCTGAATATATTCAGTTTATTACTGATTTTTTCCTCTTGGCATATATCGGTGGCAGAAATGCCGGTATTCGTTTTTCATCAGAATATACAGATATGCTTAGCAAAATAATAGCTTATATTAACAGTTTCCTTGATTGCAAGTTTCACTATCCTCATTATGGCGATGATGATGATGGTTTTGTTCTAAGGCTGGACATTCATCAGACCCCTGACACCAATTTTAAATCATTACTGCTATCGGGGGCTTTACTTTTTAAAAAGGCTGAATATCTTGCAGGCATAAATGAATATGATATTAAGAATGCATTACTGTTTGGCATTGAGGGAAAGAATCTATTTGACACGATGCTTAAAAATGCTCCATCAGAGCGGAGGGAGAACAATGCTTATTTGTATAAAGATGAAGGGCATTTTATAATAAAACGAAATCTGAATAATAAAGAAATTTTTTGTCATTTTGATGCTGCTCCTCTTGGTTTTCTTACAATAGCAGCTCATGGTCATGCTGATGCACTCAGCTTTATTTTAATTCTTGATGGTCAGCCATTCCTTATTGATCCGGGTACCTATACCTATCATGCCGATCCTTCATTACGTAAATATTTTGTTGGAACACTGGCTCATAATACCATCAGAATCAATCAGCTTGATCAGGCTGTTCATGCCGGACCAACTTTATGGCTCGGCCACTATAAAATTGATATTACAGAGGTCACTGAAAGTGAAAAAGAAGTAAGGATAACAGCTTCGCATAACGGTTATCGTAGAGGTGGCATCTGTCATCAGCGGATGTTCCTTTTTAATAAGTATAATAATGAAATAAGTATTACAGATTATATTATAGTTAAAAGTCAACAGACTGTGAAGATTGAAATGCCGTTTCATTTGCATCCGGACATAAATTACAGATCATCAGAATACCCAAATGAATTCATTTTAAACCATGGCAGCAAATTTCTTACATTACATACCGATAATAAATTAATATGGACTGTTATTAGAGGAGAAACAAATCCTTATCTTGGATGGTATTCGCATGCATTTCACAGGATAGAACCAACAAATGTAATATTTGGCGGGTGTACCGCTGAAGGTAATATTACTGTTCATACTCAAATAAGCATAAAACAACTTTAACCGACATGTAGTTAATGTAAAAGTTTTGGTTATTAGCCAAAATAATGTTTATACTCTGTTGATTTTGACTATTTTTGGTGCTTTCAAATTAAATTAAATAAAAATGAATATTAGTATATTTGGTTTAGGTTATGTTGGCTGTGTAAGTCTTGGTTGTCTTGCAAAGAACGGACACAATGTAATTGGTGTTGATGTTAATAAAACAAAGGTTGACCAGATTAATGAAGGCAGACCAACTATTGTTGAAAAAGATATCGATGCAATAATTAAGGAACAACATGCCAATAGGCGGATTAGAGCAACACTCTCTTCAAGTGATGCAGTAATGAATTCCGAAATATCGATTGTAGCAGTTGGGACACCTTCAACAAGTCAGGGTCATCTGAACTTAAATTATATTTTTAATGTAGCCAAAGAAATAAGTGCATCGATAAAAGAAAAAAAGGATTTTCATATTATCGCTATCAGATCAACTGTAATGCCGGGAACCTGTAAAAAATTTGCCCGCATTATTGAGGAAAACAGCGGTAAAAAAGAAAACATTGATTTTGCAGTTTTGTCAAATCCTGAATTTTTAAGAGAAGGTTCAGCGGTTGCTGATTATTATAACCCTCCTCTGACACTCATAGGATCAGATAACCAGCAGGCTGCCGAAAAGCTAGCGCAATTATATAAAGATTTGCCCGGTGAAATAATAATTACCGATTTACCTGTGGCCGAAATAATGAAATATGTGAATAATACTTACCATGCATTGAAGATTTCGTTTGCTAACGAAATAGGCAATATTTGTAAAGCACTGGGTATTAATTCGCATAAGGTAATGGAGATCTTTACCAAAGATACACATCTGAATATTTCTCCTTACTATTTTAAACCAGGTTTTGCCTATGGAGGCTCATGTCTTCCGAAAGATTTGAAAGGATTGCAAACACTAGCACATGATCATTATGTAAGAGTACCAGTAATTGACAGTATTGATAAAACCAATCAGTTGCAGTTAGAACGGGCGATCGAATACTTGTCAGCCTATCGCGATAAAAAAATAGGAATACTGGGTTTGAGTTTTAAAGCCGGAACGGATGATCTGAGAAATAGCCCGGCAGTTACCCTGGTGGAAACACTTCTGGGTAAGGGCTTTAACATTAGCATTTATGATAAAAATATACAGGTCTCACGATTGACAGGTACTAACAAAGAATTTATTGAAACCCATATACCCCATCTAGCAAAATTGATGGTTAATTCACTGGAAACATTGATTGTTAATGCTGATATACTGGTAATTGCAACACGTGAGAAAGAATTTGTTCAGATTTTACAAAAGATTGACAATAAACAAATTATTGATCTGGTTCATATTGGAAATCAGGATATTACCTCAAAACCAAACTATTACGGCATTAATTGGTAATGAGTTGAATCAACCGGCAAAAGCATGGTTATAAAAATAGTAATATTGATTCCCGTCCATAACAATCTTGAACTGACGAAAGTATGTCTGCTTAATCTAAATCAAAACATAGACAAGGGGACTGGAAAAATTCATTATCAGATAATAGTTATTGATGACGGATCAACCGACTCAACAAGTCAGTGGATTCATGATCATTACCCTGATATTATTGTTTTACAGGGTGATGGTAATTTATGGTGGAGCGGTGCAATCAATTTAGGGGCACATTTTGCTATTGAAAAATTAAGGGCTGATTATATACTTTTATGGAATAATGATATACATGCCGCACCTGATTATTTTGATGTTATGGCTGATCTGATAAATAGTACCGATAAAGGAATAATTATCGGTTCTAAAATATTCTGTGATTCGGATTATAAAACAGTATGGTCAGCAGGCGGAAAATTTAATCCGTTAACCGGTAAACTGAATATGACCGGTTATTTTAAAGATGACCGGCCTGAATGGCAGAAACCTGTTGAAGCCGACTGGCTTACGGGAATGGGTACTCTTGTAGCCCGTGAAGTTGTGGAAAAAATAGGTTACTGGAATGCATCACTTTTTCCGCAATATTTTGGTGATACCGATTTTACTTACAGAGCTAAGTTGAAAGGGTTTAAGAATATTGTATTTCCGAAGCTTAGAATAATTAACAATGTTAGCAACAGTGGAATAAAAAGAATTAATAATTTCAGTGAAATAATTACTGCTCTTACAAGCGTTAAATCATTACATAATATTAATAAAAATATCTTATTTTACAGGCTTTATGCAAAATCAATAAAAGCTTACTTCAGATTGATTGAAAATTATTTTTATTTTTTCGGTGGTTTTCTTAAACGTAAGATCAGTTCTTATTTTTATAAAATTAGCTTATTGATTTTTTT
>CAZBCB010000116.1:0-8208 GCA_964489905.1 uncultured Bacteroidales bacterium | reverse complement strand
TTCCTGATTTTTATTAGCCCGGATGAATTTGTTAATTCATCCTGCTTGGCTTAATTCGCATTTAATAAAATATTAATCACATGTAAAAAATACCCTACATCAATTGGTTTTGAAAAGAATTCGTTGCATCCTGCTTTAAGGCAGGCTTCTTTTAATAATTCCGATGCTGATGCTGAAACAGCAATAATTTTAATATTTTTATTAAGCCCGTTTATGGCTTTTATTACTTCTAAACCATTTACAGCCGGCAGCACAATATCAATAACAGCAATTACAATATCAGGGTCATCAAGGCAGGCCTGAATAGCAGCCATACCGTTTGATACCGTTATCATTTGTGTCTTTGTAGAAGCAAGTATTTCTTCATAAAGAACGGAACATGGGCCGGAATCTTCAGCTATTAAAATTTTTTTTCTGGAAGGGTTTGATGTTTCATTGGTCATTGCAGGAAAACATTTATTAAAAAACGAACAAATTTATAAAATAGGGCTTAAAAGCCCTAAATAATAAATAAAAAATTATTCATTATTGCACCATGAGAATGCACAAAAATGACAGATACCTGAAAGCGTTTGGTGAAAACCTGAGAGATATCCGCAAAAGTAAGGGCATAACCCAGGAATCGCTGGCATTTGAGTCTGGTTTGAATATCAGCCAGATTGCACGTATTGAACGGGGTGTGGTTAATCCCACTGTTTGCACCCTCTTGCTGATTTCAAAAGCTTTGGGTATTCCAATGAAATCATTGTTTGATTTTCCCTTTAATGAGTGATGGATTTTTGCCTTCATTTTTCAGCATTTTATAAAGTATTTCCGGATACCTGTCAAGTATCTTGTCTATGGTTTTATAATCGGTTTCATTTAATATTTTCTCCATCTGTTGATGATACCTGCGATGCAGATGCTCTGCCTTTTCGTTATAACCTGCCAGTTCAAGAATGATGTCGCTGACGTTGAGAATGTAAAATGAACAATCAAATCCGAGTTTTTCCAGCGAATACATTAAATATTTGTTTTTCAGTTCTTCCCGGATCAGCTTTATAATAAGCTTTTTGTTTATTTTTACTGTACTTTTAATTACTTTCGTTGTTTTTTGGAGTTTGGGATTTTTCATTGTATCTTTGCTTAAGACAATGACAAAAATAGTCAAATAAAATGACTAAAACAATATTTATTGCCAAAAATATTAAACATTTAAGAAAATTATCCGGATATAGCCAGGAAAAACTTGCCCGGGAATTAAATGTAAAGCGCACGACCATATCGAATTACGAAAGCGGATTGTCATCACCTGATTTTCAGTCGTTGATTAGAATAGCCAATATATTTGACATTAGTTTAGATGCTTTGTTAACGAAAGACTTAACCATAACAGGACAGGCAGTTGGTCATTACGAGTTGCAGGGAAATGTTTATAATAAGGAAAGTAATATAGCTAAAGAGTCCCATGCAGCATATCAAGTGCAAAGGGAATGTCAGCTATGCAGACAGAAAGATAAAACCATTGAGATATTGCAGGAGAGCCTGAGACAGGCAAATCAGATGCTTGATAATTATGCAAAATATCAGCAACAGTTGCTTGAAACTATCGAGATTCTTAAGAAAAAATAATAACTGACAGATATAAAAAATCTGTCAGTTATGAAATAGTCGGTGTTATTTTCTATTGTATTAATGAAGCGACAAAATCGCCAACTTCAGAAGTACTCATTCCCATTTTTCCGGCAGCAAGGCTTTTTATTCTGCCTGATGCTAATGCATTGCTCACAGCATTATCAACGGCTTTTGCTGCTCCTGATTCACCAATAGATTCAAGTAGCATACCTCCGGCACAAATGGCTGCCAAAGGGTTAATAATATTCTGGCCGGTGTATTTGGGAGCTGATCCGCCCATTGGCTCAAACATTGAAACGCCTTCAGGGTTAATATTACCGCCGGCAGCAATGCCAAGTCCGCCCTGTATCATAGCACCAAGGTCAGTAATTATATCACCGAAGAGGTTTTCGGTCACAATAACATCATAAAATTCAGGTGATTTCACAAACCACATATTACAGGCATCAACATGATTATAGTCCTGCTTTATATCAGGATAATCGGTATTGCCTACTTCTCTGAAAACACGATTCCATAAATCACCTGCATAGGTGAGCACATTGGTTTTGTGTACCAGAGTAAGCTGTTTTCTTTTATTACGTTTGCGTGTGTATTCGTATGCAAAGCGCACACAGCGTTCCACCACCGGGCGTGAATATATCATCACCTGTGTTGCAATTTCATTCGGAGTACCTACCTGCACGGCTCCTCCAACGCCGGTATATATACCACCGGTATTTTCACGGACGACAACGAAATCAATATCTTCGGGTTTTTTATCTTTGAGGGGAGTTTCCACGCCCGGGTATAGTTTTACCGGCCTGAGGTTAATGTATTGATCAAGCGTAAAACGCATTTTCAGAAGAATGCCGACTTCCAGAATTCCGGGTTTAACATCGGGGTGTCCGATAGCGCCAAGAAAAATGGCATCACATTTCTTTACCTCTTCAATCACTGATTCGGGGAGTGTTTCACCTGTTCTCAGGTAGCGTTCGCCGCCGAGGTCATAGGTTGTATAATTTAATTTAAAATTAAAAACAGAGGCAGCTGCATCAAGCACTTTCACTCCTTCTTTGAGCACTTCTGGTCCTGTTCCGTCGCCCGGAAGCAATGCAATATTGTATGATTTACCACTCATGAAATTTTAGTTTTAAAAAGTTATTTTCATTATAATGAATTGTTTTCAATAATATTCAGCATTTTGATTGTGGCTTTAATAGCTGCCACTGTCTGGTCGCTATCCAGTCCGCGAGTGCGGAATTCCCTGCCCATTTTCCAGGTAATTACCGTTTGCACTAATGCGTCGGTTTTGCCGCCCGGAGGTATGGATACAGAATAGTCAATAAGGGCAGGTAAGGTCTTTTCAAGCCTGCCATATATCTTGCGCAGTGCTTTCATAAAAGCATCATATTGACCGTCACCATTCGAAGACTCTTCATACACCTGATCTTTAATCCTGATTTTCAATGAAGCTACTGGTTTAAGCCCGTTAGCTGTGGAAAGTGAAAAATTCAATATTTCTATTTCCTCGTGTGCAGCCTTATTCCTGAGTACATCAGAAATAATATACGGAAGATCTTCCTGTGTAACAGTTTCCTTTTTATCGCCAAGTTCTATAATCCGTTGTGTGACCTTTTTCATCGAAGCAGCATCGAGTTCAATACCCATTTCTTCGAGATTTTTCTTGATATTTGCTTTACCCGACAATTTCCCGAGTGCGTAAATCCTTTTACGGCCAAATCGTTCAGGCAACAGATCATTATAATATAACTGGCTTTTGTTATCGCCGTCAGCATGTATGCCGCTTGTCTGCGTAAAAACATTATCTCCGATTACGGGTTTGTTGGGAGGAATACGGATGCCTGAAAATGATTCAACCATCTTACTGACCATAGTGAGCTTCTCCTCATTGATATTCATCTCATATTTAAAATGGTCTTTCACAATGGCTATAACACTCGAAAGCGGAACATTTCCGGCACGTTCACCCAGGCCGTTTATTGTGGTATGAATACAGGTAATGCCGGCCTTCACAGCCGAATAAACATTGGCTGCTGCCAGGTCATAATCGTTATGTGAATGGAAATCAAAAGCTTTTTCAGGGTATCGTTCTTTCATTTCCCTGCAAAACGCATATGTTTCGTCCGGATTCAAAATACCCAGGGTATCAGGAAGCATAAAACGGTTTATTTTAAGCTGCCGCAAAGCATCCATCATAAAAAACACGTAATCTTTTGAATTGCGCATGCCATTTGACCAGTCTTCCATGTAAAGATTGACAGTAAGTCCTTTGCCTATGGCATAATCAACCACCTGTTTGATATCGGCAGCATGTTGTTCAGGGGTTTTATGCAACTGTTCGGTTACATGCTTTAACGATCCTTTTGTTAAGAGGTTCAATACTTTGCAACCGGCTTCTTTAATCCAGTCAACCGATATGTTTCCGTCAACAAACCCAAGAACTTCTATTTTATCAATCTGATGGTGTTTTATTGCCCATGAGGTAATTTTTCTGACTGCCTCATATTCTCCTTCTGAAACACGTGCAGAAGCAATTTCAATACGATCTACCCTGAGGTCGTCAAGCAACATTTTTGCTATGCTTAGTTTTTCCTCATCGGTAAATGAAACTCCTGACGTCTGTTCTCCGTCGCGGAGCGTGGTGTCCATGATGAATATTTTCATCCCAAAAAAATTTTAAAATTTATTGATATTCATGAACTTACTATAAATTAATTTTTAGTATGTTCCCGGATGAAACACTGATATTGTGTTTATGTTTGTTTATGTTTGATTTTTTGTTCTGTATATTATCAAAAGTCTTTTTTTACCTTTTATTTTCATATTCTTCAATTTTCGTTTTAATACTTAATAAATAATCAATATCATCATATCCATTCAACAGGCATGTTTTTTTATAGGAATTAATCTCAAAATTCTCTGAAGCATTGGAATGCACAATGGTAATAAGCTGATTTTCAAGGTCAACTTTAACCTCAACAGCTGGATTATTACTGATTTCCTGAAAGAGCAAGGCAAGAAAACCTTCACTGACCTGCACAGGCAGCAGACCAATATTCAGTGCATTATTTTTGAATATATCAGCAAAAAAGCTTGAAACCACTACCCTGAAGCCATAATCATAAATAGCCCATGCGGCATGTTCACGGCTTGAACCGCTTCCGAAGTTTTTTCCGGCTACAAGGATTTTACCTTTATAGGCCGGATTATTCAGTATAAAATCAGGTTTCGGATTGTTATTGCTGTCATATCGCCAGTCTCTGAAGAGGTTGTCTCCAAATCCTTCACGCGAAGTAGCTTTTAAATATCTTGCCGGAATTATCTGGTCGGTATCCACGTTCTCAATAGGAAGCGGAACACAGGTGGATATAATGGTTATGAATTTTTCGATGGCCATAATATAATTTTTAATATAAAGATTGACATTATTTGTTATTCAGAAAATCATAAAAATTCTCTCGGGTCGGTTATTTTCCCGGTTATTGCAGCAGCAGCAGCGGTAATTGGACTGGCGAGGAATGTTCGTGCGCCAGGTCCCTGCCGGCCTTCAAAATTTCTGTTTGTGGTTGATACTGCATATTTGCCTTGCGGAATTTTATCATCATTCATTGCGAGGCATGCCGAACATCCAGGTTGTCTTAATTTAAAACCGGATTCTTCCAGTATTTTTACAAGCCCTTCGTTATATGCTTGTTTCTCAACTTGTTTCGAACCCGGGACAATCCATGCCGTAACATGTTCTGCTTTCTTCTTTCCCTTGATAAAGCGCGTAAATTCTCTGAGGTCCTCAATGCGTCCGTTGGTGCAGGAACCTACAAATACATAATCAATTTTACGTCCGAGCATAGGGGTACCTGGTTGTAAATCCATGTATTGCAGTGACTTAAAAAATGAAGGTCTTTCACTTTCAGACAGGGATGAACCATCGGGAATTTTTTCGGTAATTTTAATACCCATCCCCGGATTTGTTCCGTAAGTAATCATGGGTTCAATATCTGCAGCATCAAACTTTAATTCGAGGTCGAAGACAGCATCATCATCAGTTTGCAGGGTTTTCCAGTATTCCAGAGCTTTATCCCAGTCTTTTCCTTTTGGTGCATGTTCTCTGCCTTTAACATAGTTAAAAGTAATATCGTCAGGTGCAATAAGTCCACCCCGCGAACCACATTCGATACTCATATTACAGATAGTCATTCGTGCTTCCATGCTCAGGCTGCGGATAGCCTTACCGGCATATTCAATAAAATATCCTGTGCCGCCCGATGCAGATATTTTTGAAATGATATACAGGATGATGTCTTTTGCAGTTACACCTTTTTTTAAACTGCCGTCAACCGTAATTCTCATTTTCTTCGGCTTAGGTTGCATAATACATTGTGAAGCAAGAACCATTTCAATTTCGCTGGTGCCTATACCAAAGGCGACACTGCCAAAGGCTCCGTGTGTTGCAGTGTGGCTGTCACCACATACGATTGTCATGCCTGGCAAAGTTAGTCCAAGCTCAGGGCCAATAACATGCACAATACCCTGATAAGGATGATTGAGGCCAAAAAGTGTTATGCCATGCCTGTTACAGTTTTCCGTAAGCTTATCAACCTGTGACCTCGATAACATATCGCGAATGGGCAAATGCTGATCAATGGTTGGTACATTATGGTCAACAGTTGCAATGGTACGCTCGGGCCTGAACACTTTAAGTCCGCGTTTCTCAAGTCCTGCAAAGGCAACCGGACTGGTAACTTCGTGAATCAAATGGCGGTCTATGTATAAGACACTGGGACCATTTTCAATCTGCTCAACTACGTGACTATCCCATACTTTGTCGAATAATGTTTTTCCTGCCAAGGTATTAAGTATTTAAAAGGTTAAACAATTTTATTTAATGCGTCAATAAGGGCCTCGACCGATGCTGTGACGATATCGGTATTACCCGAAAAACCATAATAATATTTTCCTCTGTTTTCAATCTGGATATGCACTTTACCGAGGTCATCACTTCCTCTGGTAATAGCCTGTACAAGATACTCTTCAAGCTTGAATTTATGATGCACCAGTTCTTTAATGGCATTAAAGGCGGCGTCTACAGGACCTGTACCCGGTGAGGTTTTCGTGACGGATTCACCATCAATATTTAATGATACTGTTGCAACCGGTATTGTAGATGATCCGCACAGAACCTGAAGATGATCAAGTTTAATGCGTTTTTTATCGCGGTTTTCACTGATACCAACCAGTACTTCCAGGTCGTCATCTTTGATGTCTTTCTTTTTATCGGCAAGTTCAAGGAATTTATTATAAACTTCATCAAGTTGTTCCTGGTTAAGTTCGTATCCGAGTATTGAAAGCCGGTGTTTTAATGCGGCTCTTCCGCTTCTTGCAGTTAAAGCGATTGATGATTCGTCAATACCTACCTCTATCGGATCAATAATTTCGTAGTTTTCGCGGTTTTTCAGCACTCCGTCCTGATGAATCCCCGAAGAATGTGCAAAAGCATTCCTGCCGACAATGGCTTTATTAGGCTGTACGGGCATATTCATAAGGCTTGATACCAGTCTGCTGGTTTTGAAAATATTTCGTGTATTTATCCCTGTTTCAATGCCAAGATGTTTACGGCTTTTCATTATCATAACAACTTCTTCGAGTGAAGTATTTCCGGCACGTTCGCCAATGCCATTAACGGTTACTTCAGCCTGGCGTGCTCCGTTAATAATGCCACTTACTGTATTGGCAGTAGCCATGCCCAGGTCATTATGACAATGTGTTGAAATAATTGCTTTATGAATATTTTTAACATTTTCAACAAGATACCTGATTTTGGCACCATATTCTTCAGGCAGGCAATACCCGGTTGTGTCGGGAATGTTGACTACTGTGGCACCGGCAGCGATTACGGCTTCTATAACCCTTGCAAGGTATTCGTTTTCGGTGCGCCCTGCATCTTCAGCGTAAAATTCAACATCATCAACGTATTTTCTTGCATATTTCACGGCATGAACTGCCCGCTCAATAATTTCTTCGCGGTTTGAATTGAACTTATATTTAATATGTACATCAGATGTTCCTATGCCTGTATGAATCCGTTTATGTTTGGCAAATTTAAGCGCATCTGCGGCAACATCAATATCTTTTTCAACGGAACGGGTTAGTGCGCATATTATTGGTTTGCTTACTGCTTTGGAAATCTCCACAACCGATTGAAAATCGCCGGGACTCGAAATGGGAAAACCTGCCTCAATAATATCGACACCCAATAGTTCAAGGGCCTTAGCTACTTCAATTTTTTCAACGGTGTTTAACTGGCAGCCCGGAACTTGCTCTCCATCACGGAGCGTTGTGTCGAAAATGAATAAACGTTCGCTCATATTAATAAATTTTAATTTAAAAATTTTCGGGTCTAATTTTGGATATGTTTCTTGCTTTTTTCATAATGCCTTATCCTTCATATATTTCAAATCTGAAATTATTAAACAAAAAAGCCATCCTCTTTAGTGAGAATGGCTCAATGATTTATATTGCTGCCGAACATGCATAACCATTCTCACCTTGTCACCCTACGGATGTCAAGAATAAGAATAAGGCCAAGTATGTTCG
>CAZBCB010000115.1:0-8295 GCA_964489905.1 uncultured Bacteroidales bacterium | reverse complement strand
AACGCACAATGAGTGTATCAGAAACGAACATTGATATTTGTTTTTCTTTTAAAAAAATTAATATAATTAATTGTATTTGAATAGATTAGTATAACTGGTATGCAATTTGGTACTATATTTCAAAGTGTATTTTTCTGATGACAGGTAATTTTATAAAGATTGCTGTTCGTATTTTTTTAAAGTATAGGTCTTATACTTTAATAAATATTTTTGTTCTTGCTATTGGACTTGCCTGTAGCATCATCATATTTTTATATGTTGAAAATGAATATAGCTTTGATCATTTTCATCAGCATGCCAGAAATATTTATCGTATCGGAATAAAAGGGAATGTATCAGGAAACGCTGTTAATCATGCCGTAACTCCTGCGCCACTGGCAGGTGCAATTGTCAATGAGGTGCCCGGAGTCAAAAAAGCCGTCCGTATTGGCCGTTTTGGCGCATGGCTTGTAAGGTATGATACAATAAAACATAATGAAGACGGAATAATTTTTGCCGATTCCACTTTTTTTGAAATTTTTTCATTTCCGCTGATAGCCGGCGATCCTTTAACTGTCCTTGACAAACCCGAAAATATTGTAATAAGTGAAAAGGCTGCAAGACGTTATTTCGGAAATGATAATCCGATAGGTAAAAAACTGCGGATTGAGAATGATTCAACATATTATGTTGTCAGTGGCGTGATGAAGGATGTCCCCCATAATTCGCACATGCATTTTGATATGGTGGCTTCCCTTTCAACATTGTACAGATATCTTATGCTTGATTCATGGGTGGCAAATTATTTATATACATATATACTGGTTGAGGATAATACAAACAGGGACAACCTTTCTGAAAAAGTAAACCGGCTTGCTGAAAAATATGTCAGGCCTGCATATTTAAACATGTTAAGCCTGCATGAAGATCAAACAGTGAGTTATGACAACCGTTTTAATTTTATAGTTCAGCCAATGCTTGATATTCATCTCAAATCGAATTTTGAGGCTGAATTTGAACCTGTTAACAATGTCAATTATATATATATTTTTTCAGCCCTTGCTATACTGATACTTATTGTTGCCTGTATAAATTTTATAAATCTGGCCACAGCCACTACTGCCAACCGGGCCAAAGAGGTTGGCATCAGGAAAATTACAGGCTCTGATAAGAAATCGTTATTCAGGCAGTTCATGACTGAATCGTTTCTGCTTACATTTTTATCCCTTATCCTTGCCCTTCTTTTTGTTGAAATACTTTTACCGCTTTTCAATAAATACATTGATCTTAATTTATCACTCAGACAGCTTGTTACGCCACTCGGATTTGTAATATTGTTTTTACTTGTTGCAATAGTTGGCACATTTGCAGGTTTTTATCCTGCTTTTCTGCTCTCATCATTTGATCCTATTGTGGTTCTGAGGAACTGGATACAGCGTACCAGGAGCAGTTTTTTCCGGAAAGGACTGGTTTTTTTCCAGTTTCTGGTTACCATCACCATACTGGTTATGACATTTATTTTGTATGAGCAATTTAACTTTCTTATCAATAAGGATCTCGGATTTGATACAAAAAACCTGCTGGTTATCAGAAGGCCTGATGGTTTGAAAAAGGACCTTGAAAAATACAGGGAGGCCATTTTAAAACATCATAATGTTGTTTCTGCTACCAATACAATGGCAATACCAGGGAATATAATAAACTCCACAACATTTTATGTGGAAGGAACTTCTCCTGACAGTAATTATCATCTTATTTATCATATTGTTAATTATGATTTTCTTAAGACTTATGGATTACCGCTTGCATCAGGCCGGTTTTTTAATCCTGAGGTAAAAGGTGATACAGCCGCGTGCGTAATTAATGAAACAGCTGCTAAACTGATGAAAATAGATAACCCTGAAGGGAAAAAACTGGTACAACTCTTTTCAAAATCAAATAAAAAAACAGCTTATGATATAATCGGGGTGGTAAAGGATTTTAATTTTCAGCCTTTAGAAAACCCTATAAAAGCTTTGGTTATATTATTAATTAAAGGTAATCCCGAAGGTTACCTGGCAGTTAAAATCTCACCACAGCAACGGGAGGAAACCATCAAATTTCTGAAAGCAGAATGGGAGAAATTTACCAGCAATTATCCTTTTGTTTATTTTTTTATGGAAGATAAAATAAAAGAAGAATATATTGATGTCCGCAAAACAGCCCGGATATTCATGATATTATCCGTTATTGCCATATTTATTGCCTGTCTCGGATTGTTTGGGTTAGTATCATACACCACGGGACAACGGGCACGTGAAATCGGTATTCGCAAAGCCTTAGGCGCCAGCGTATCAAAAATTTATTTGTTAGAATTAAAAGAAATGTTATTCCTCATATTTATTTCATCGCTTTTTGCATGGCCTTTGGCCTATTTTATGGCAAACAGCTGGCTGAGGAATTTTTATTACCGGATAACGCTTAATCCGTGGCATTTTATTGTTTCTGTGCTTATTGTGCTAATCATTGCTTTAATAACGGTAAGCAGGCAAATGTATCAGTCAGCAAAACTGAATCCTGCACAGGCAGTAAGATACGAGTAATTCTTTAGTAAAGACAAATCACCCCAAGTCCTTAACAATCATTTGAATAGTAGTCTTGGTTTTTTGTGTCAGTAATAATTCCTTGTTCACCAGAACACGGTTGATGGTGGCATCATCATAATAACGTATGGTAATAAGTTCGAGGTTATATGTACATCTTATACGGAAATCTTTTTCGAGTTCTCTCATTACATCAGGTATCCTGCTCTGATCATTGTTGACGCATACATCAAAACTTACAGCAGAGTTTTGCATCAGATTAATTTTTAGCCCATAGCCTGCAAAGCACCTGAAGATTTTTTCGAGGTTCTCTTCTGCAATAAATGAGAAATCGGCAGGATGAATATGAATAAGCACCTGATCCATTTTAAAAATAAATGATGGGATTAGCTTATCATACATTTCATCACCAATAACAGAACCGGTTTCATCGGGATGCAGAAAAGACCTGACAAAAAGCCTGATATTTTTACTTTGCAGCGGCTGAATGGTTTTGGGATGTATTACACTGGCTCCGTAATAGGCCAGTTCAATTGCATCGAGATATGAAATTTTTTCAAGCTTCACGGTATTGTCAAACCATTTGGGATCAGCATTCAGTATTCCGGGTACGTCTTTCCATACGGTAACCGAATCAGCATCAAGGATATTAGCTATTACAGCGGCTGTATAATCAGAACCTTCCCTTCCAAGCGTTGTTGACATATTGTTAACGGTGGAGCCTATAAAGCCTTGGGTTACATAGCGTTTTGTTCCGTTAAAATGAAAGCGGCTTTTAATCAGGCTGGTAGTCAGGTGCCAGTCAATTCTGCCTTCTCTGAAGGTACTGTCGGTTTTAAGGTACTGCCTTATATCTACCCATTCATTGAATAACCCTGCAATATTTAAATACCTGCTGACAATCAGGGTCGAAATGATTTCGCCCAATGAAACAATCTGGTCATATTCCATATTATAAAAACCTGACGGAGATTCATCGGTTTTTGCATCCAAACCGGTAAATATTTCATCTAATTCTCTGAACAATATATCATTTTTTTCAGGAATCAGCCCTGAAGCTATTGAAATATGATAGTTTCTGATTTGTTCCAGTTCCTGTTTTGCTTTGGCTTTGTCTCCTTTCATGTAAGTGTTAACAACTCTTTCCAGCGCATTGGTGGTTTTACCCATTGCTGAAATTACAATAATCAGTGGTTCGTCATACTTTTTCAAAATACTTGCTATATTAATTACTGATGCTGAGTCTTTAACTGAAGCCCCTCCGAATTTAAATACTTTCATTTTTCGTTTTTTTTCAAATTTATATGTTTTATTTATGCACATAGTTGTTTATGATATAATTTTACCAACTTTGCAGCCTTCGTGATAGTAATTATAGGTTGTGGCACTATCGGAATTACTTAACTTATATCAGCAGCATCCCGGAAGCAGGGATATCTTAGATTTTCAGGACAGGAAAATTCACCTGAAAAGCCTGACGGGTTCGGCTCGTTCACTGGTAATGGCATCAGTTATAAGCAAGACAAAACATTCTCATCTTATCATAATGTCAGATTATGATGAAGCGGCTTATTGTTTTAATGACATGGTGAACCTGCTGGGTAACAGTAATGTACTTTTTTTACCCTCATCATTTAAACGGCTGATGCATTATGAAAAAGTAGATCCGGGCAATATTATATTACGGACCAATGTATTGGACAGGCTTGCACAGGAAAACATTAAACATGAAAATAAATCTTTCACCGTTATTGTTTCATATCCCGAAGGAATTGCTGAAAAAGTAATTACGCATAAGCAGTTGAGTAAAAATATCCTGCTATTGAAAAAAGGAGAAAAAGTAACTCCCGATTTCATCCGGGAAGTGTTGCACGAATATCAGTTTGAACTTGTTGATTTCGTGTATGAACCGGGCCAATATGCTGTGCGTGGAAGTATTATTGATATTTTTTCTTACTCTTGCCCTTTCCCATACCGTATTGATTTTTTTGGAGATGAAGTGGAATCAATCCGTTCGTTTGATGTTGAAGACCAGCTTTCGAAAGACTTTTTTGATGAAGTGAATATCATTCCTAATATTCATAATATTAGCCTTGAAGAAACCGCGGAACCGTTTACCGGTTACCTGGCTTCCGATGCGTGGATATGGGTAAATAACCTTGCTTTTGTTACAGATAGGTTGGATGGGATTTACCATCACGTAACAAATAATGAGGGTCATGAAACGGCATTTTCATCTGACCGGCATTTGATAACAGGTAAGGTGCTGGTTGAAAAGCTATTACCTTTGAAGGTAATTGAAATTGCCAACCAACCTTATTATGATAACGCCCGTTTAATTCAGTTTTCAACAAAGCCACAGCCATCGTTTAATAAAAATTTTAATCTGCTGGCTGATGATCTTCGGCAGAATTATGAGAATGGATATATTAATTATATTTTGAGCGATAATGAAAAGCAAATAGAGCGTCTGAATGCCATTTTCATGAATATAGACCGGCAAATTAAGTTTAACCTGTTATATCATTCGCTGCATGAAGGATTTATTGATCATCAGCTCAGAATTTGCTGTTATACCGATCATCAGATATTTGACCGCTGTCATAAGTATACTATTGATGCTTATTTTTCAAATAAAGGGGTTCTGACACTCAAAGAGCTTAAAGGACTTAATCCGGGTGATTATGTGGTTCATATTGATCATGGAATAGGCAAATTTGGTGGCCTTGAAAAAGTTGAAATCAATGGTAAAACACAGGAGGCTGTCAGGCTGGTTTATCAGGATAATGATATATTGTATGTAAGCATTCATTCGCTGCATCGTATTTCAAAATATAAAGCCAAGGATGATGAACCACCCAGGATTTACAAACTTGGTACCGGTGCATGGCAGCGTATAAAACAGGCAGCAAAGAAAAAAATCAAAGATATTGCCAAAGATCTGATAGCGTTATATGCAAAACGAAAGCTTGTAAAGGGTACGGCATTTTCGCCTGATACCTATCTTCAGGAGGAACTTGAAGCCTCATTCATGTTTGAAGATACGCCTGATCAGATAAAAGCAACACGTGCAGTGAAAGAAGATATGGAATCACCGGTGCCAATGGATCGGCTAATATGCGGTGATGTAGGTTTTGGAAAAACAGAGGTGGCTATCAGGGCGGCATTTAAAGCTGTAGCCGATAGTAAACAGGTGGCCGTATTGGTTCCGACAACAATACTGGCGCTGCAGCACTACAATACATTCAGCCAGCGTCTTAAAGGATTCCCATGCAATGTTGATTATATAAGCCGGTTAAAAAAACCCGGAGACCAGAAAGAAACCATCAGAAGGCTTGCTGAAGGGAAGATAGATATTATCATTGGCACACACAGACTGCTGGGTGCTGATATTAAATTTAAGGACCTTGGATTACTGATACTTGATGAAGAACAAAAATTTGGTGTTGCAGCAAAAGAAAAACTGAGAAGCATGAAACATAATGTTGATACACTTACATTAACAGCAACGCCTATTCCCCGTACGCTTCAGTTTTCACTTATGGGAGCCCGCGATCTGTCGGTTATTAATACACCTCCGCCTAACCGTCATCCGATAGTTACCGAATTGCATGCATTTAATGAAGATATAATAAAGGAAGGTATTCTTTTTGAAATGGCGCGTGGCGGGCAGATATTTTTTATTCATAACAGGGTTCAGAATATTAACGAAATAGCTGATCTTATCCGCAGGCTTTGTCCTGACGTGAAAGTAGCCGTAGCACATGGCCAGATGGAAGGCGATATGCTTGAAAAAACCATGCTTAATTTCATCAGAGGTGATTTTGATGTGCTTGTTGCCACAGCTATTATTGAATCCGGACTTGATATCCCGAATGCCAATACCATATTTGTTAATAATGCACATCATTTCGGATTAAGTGATTTGCACCAGTTGCGGGGTAGGGTAGGACGTTCGGATAAAAAAGCATTCTGTTATCTGCTGGCGCCTCCGCTTAACCTGCTGACTCCTGATGCCCGTCGCAGACTTAAAGCCATTGAAGAATTTTCAGACCTTGGAAGCGGGTTTAATATAGCCTTGCAGGACCTTGATATTCGTGGCGCAGGAAATCTGCTGGGTGCTGAGCAAAGCGGTTTTATTACTGAAATAGGGTTTGAAGCCTATACCCGCATTCTGAATGAGGCTATTCAGGAACTTAAAGAAACCGATTTCAGAGAAGTTTTTGCAAATGAAACGCAAGCAACAGCAGAAGATATAAATCAGAATTATCTGGCAGATTGTCAGATTGATACAGATATGGAACTGCTGTTTCCCGATTCTTATATTTCAAACATCTCAGAACGTATGAATTTATACAGACAGCTTGATCTTATTGATAATGAAAATAATTTGCAGGCTTTTATCAATCAGTTGGTTGACCGTTTCGGTCCAATACCACCTCAGTCGCTTGAACTTATTGATGTTGTCAGGTTAAGATGGCTGGCAGTGAAACTGGGTTTTGAAAAACTTATACTGAAAAACGGAAAGATGATTGGCTATTTTGTGGCTGACCCGCAATCAGCTTTTTATAAATCGTCAGTTTTTAACCATATTCTTTCAGGAGTTCAAAAAAATCAGGGGAAATTTCATTTTAAGGAAACAAAAAATAAATTATCACTTATTGTCGATGAAATTTTTTCTGTTAATGAGGCTAAAACTTTGCTTAAGACATTATTGCCTGTATAATTTTTTTTACAATGAATGTATATTACAGTAAACCTTATATAATCAGTAATCAATGAAAAATATGCAATCAGTTATCTGTTATCCGGCAACAAATATTCCTTCTCAGCCCTGTTTTGTTTTCTTCTTCTTTATCAATTGGTTATATTTCCCCAATAATTCATTATATTTTGCTTCAAGTTCTTTGTAAGCCTCCTGTTGTTTTATAAGTTCTTCCTTACGTGTAATCAATTCTTTTTCTTTTTGTCTTATTCTTTCAATTTCTTCCTGAGTGGCCTGCATTTCTTCAATATTTTGCTGGAGTTCTTCCTGTTGTGCATTCATTTCCTCACTGTGTGCATGCATCTTTTCTACCAGCTTTTGCATGTTGTTGCTTACATTTATAATTTCTACCGTTGAAGCAAGACTTTCAGCAAGTTTTTCAATAAATCTGATTTTATAGGGTTCAAGTTTTTCAAGCGATGTCAGTTCAATGATTCCGTTTACCTGATTATTTAACAGTAAAGGAACGAGTAATAAATGTTTAAGACTAACTTTGCCAAGCCCTGATTCCATTACCGAATAATTATCAGGCAAATTATCAACCGTGATTGTTGTTTTTTCCTTAAAGCAGGCTCCTATATATCCTTCTTCAAGATGAAGATTTGATTTGATTTTGTCGGGATTTATTCCGAATGAGCCGGCAAGTTTAAATGCTGAATGTCCGTCATCTGATGAAGAAATAATGTACAGGGCTCCCAGGTTTGCTCCCGTGTATTCAATTAATGCAGGAACAAGACTCTTGCCTAATTTCACGAGATCATTATTATTTTTGCTGATAATTTCGCCCAGCTTTGCCATTCCTTCGTTATACCAGTTAAGCTCTTTTTCTGCAATTTCTTTTTCTTTAAGTGCTTTCTGGTGCATTTCAATTTCTTCCATTCTCTTCTGAAGCTCAATTTCGCCTTCTTTAACTTTGTTTTCGAGGTATTTTTTTATTTCCTTTTCTTTTTGTGTTCTTGATTGATAAAT
>CAZBCB010000114.1:0-8404 GCA_964489905.1 uncultured Bacteroidales bacterium | reverse complement strand
CCTGCAATACCTACAACAAGGCCTGTAAAAATAATTTCCCTGTTTTTTAATGCACCGGCAACTACCGGCACAAAAGGAGGTGAACATACCAGGGCAATTCCTGAAATAATAACTGTGTCGGCATCAACTTTAAAAAACCTGGCAATGACAGCATGTAAAAAGTGTGAACCGTACATTACCAGACCGACATAATAAAAAAGTGAAAATGAAATATTTGACAATTTTTGAAGGTTGGCCATAGATGATACTACTATGCAGAATATCAGGATGATATACATACCAAGCTGAAAAGTCTTTTTAATTGCCTTTATTTTGGGCACAAACGAAAGACCAATGCTGAATGAAGTGATAAGCAGTATAATGGCTGCTGTGCGATAATCGGCAGGAAACAGATTACCCAGAAAATAACTTACCCCAAGGATGGCAACTGAAATACCAAATGCTGCAAGAAGAGGCAAAAATATTTTTCTTTTAAAAAAACCATCGTAAGAATCAAATTCATCATCAAGGTTAACATTATTATTTTCGTTAACCACACGGGGAGATTTGTAGGGCGGGAGAAAGAGCAGAAAAACTCTTTGTGCAAGGGATAAAATAAATACCAAATAAATTGCACCTAAGGCTACCTCATAAGTATGGGTTAGTATGTATAATTCATTGTCAACGTTTAGGGCTGTTTTCATTGCTGCCATATTTGGTGTGCCTCCTGTGTAAATGGCAACCAGCATCCCTGATACCTGCCATATATTTTTAATATCTCCTTTAAATAACCAGTAGCCTGCCAGTATCATCACCACAACAGAAATCACTCCAATAATCAGTGAAGTAAATGTTTTTCCGGCCTGGCTAAACCATGTTTTTATATCCATTGAAAATAATATTAACGGAAGAGCCAGCGGTACGGTTATATTACTAAGCAGATTCTGATATTTTTCAGCACCATGGGGCAATAATCCTGAATTCCCAATAAATAATCCAATACCATAACAAATAAGTACTGCACCTACTTTTTTAACGGCAGAATATTTTCCTTCAAGATAAATAATGATAACAGGTGCAAGCAAAAAAATCAGTATCAGCGTTATGACTTCAAGATTCATGATATTCACAATTGATGAAAGTATTTTTAATTTCTATTTCAGTAATTAAGGATTTAAATGGTTTTCAGGAGGATTTTTATTCAAATATAAAAATATTTCAGAAAATATATAATTCAATTATTTTTTACATTTGTCGCTTTAATATTAAGTAAGGAAAAAATGGAATATAATTTTTCAGCAATAGAAAAAAAATGGCAACGGTACTGGGAGGAAAATAAAACTTTTAAAACAACAGATGATTTCTCAAACCCCAATAAATATTATATTCTTGATATGTTTCCCTATCCGTCAGGGAGCGGTCTGCATGTGGGGCATCCTGAAGGTTATACCGCCACTGATATTGTTGCCCGATACAAGCGGATGAAGGGTTACAATGTACTGCACCCCATGGGATGGGATGCTTTCGGATTGCCTGCTGAACAATATGCAATACAAACAGGGACACATCCTTCGGTTACCACTAAGAAAAACTGCGATACGTTTCGCGCACAGATAAAATCACTTGGGCTTGGTTATGACTGGGACAGGGAAATCAATACTACCGATCCGGGTTATTTTAAGTGGACACAATGGATATTTATCAAACTTTATAATACCTGGTTTGATGAAAAGTTGCAAAAAGGAAGGCCAATAGAGGAATTACAAGTTCCGTCAGAGATTAAAGCCATGGGTGATAAGGCTGTACGAAAATATGTTGATGGAAAACGATTGGCATATTATGATGATGCGCAGGTATGGTGGTGCGAAAACTGCCGCATTGTGTGTGCCAATGAAGAAGTGCTGACTGATGGAAGTCATGAAAAATGCGGGAACCAGGTTGTCAGGAAAAATCTTAAACAATGGATGTTGAGGATTCCTTTGTATGCTGAAAGATTGTTAAACGGACTTGAAAAGCTTGACTGGCCTGAAGGAATAAAAGAAATGCAGCGCAACTGGATAGGAAAATCCACAGGAGCCGAGGTTGATTTTGAAATAGATGGTCTGAATGAAAAACTCAGGGTTTATACTACCCGCCCTGATACGTTGTTTGGTGCCACTTATATGGTTATCTCGCCCGAACATCCTATGGTTTTTAAAATAACAATACCATCGCATACCGAAGCAGTAAAAAAATATGTACAAGCCGCTTCATTAAAATCAGATCTCGACCGCACAGACCTTGCAAAGGAAAAAACCGGTGTTTTTACCGGACGTTTTGCCATCAATCCGGTAAATGGAGAAAAGATACCTATATGGGTTGCCGATTATGTACTTACTGGTTACGGGACAGGTGCTATTATGGCTGTCCCGGCGCACGACACACGGGATTTTGAATTTGCACAAAAATTCGGATTGCCTGTAGTCTGTATTATGGACCCAGCAGGTGCTGATGCTGAATTAAGGGCATCTGTATTGGCCGGAAAAGCATGCTGGACTGAAGACGGCATTTATATAAATTCTGCTGACGAAGCAAGAGGCCTGTCGATAAACGGGCTGAATAAAGAAAATGGCATTAAAAAAATCATTGAATGGCTTGAAGAAAAAGGATTGGGGAAAGCAGCAATAAATTATAAACTGAGAGACTGGTTATTTAGCCGACAGCGATATTGGGGCGAGCCTTTCCCTGTGATTCACTGGGAAGATGGTGAAATAAGCCTTTTGTCGGAAGATCAGCTGCCACTTACCTTACCCGAGCTGGAAAAATATCAGCCCGGTGCAAATGGAGAATCACCATTGGCTAATGCCACAGAATGGCTAAATGTAACTGAAAACGGGCGAAAAGGCCGCCGGGAAACCAATACCATGCCGCAATGGGCTGGCTCATGCTGGTATTACCTCCGGTACATTGACCCGCACAATGATAAGGAACCTTTTGCTAAAGAAAAGGAAAAGTACTGGATGCCGGTTGACCTTTACATAGGCGGAGCCGAACATGCTGTTCTGCACCTGTTATACAGCCGTTTCTGGCATAAAGTATTATATGACCTTGGTATTGTATCAACCGATGAGCCTTTTATGAAGCTTTTCAATCAGGGAATGATTCTTGCCTATGCCTATGAAACGGCCAACGGAGCAAAAATACCGGTTGACCAGGTTGAAGAAAAAGACGGACATTTTTATCATAAAGAAACGGGTGAAGAACTGAAGCAGATTGTTGCCAAAATGTCGAAGTCACTCAAAAACGTTGTGAACCCTGATGAGGTGGTTAAACAATATGGTGCTGACTCACTGAGGCTCTACGAAATTTATATTGGCCCCCTTGATGTCATTAAACCATGGGCTTATAACGGAGTGACAGGTGTTGTTGGATTTCTGAACAGGGTTTTTAAATTTTTTGCTGATACCAATAACCTCACTGATGGGGAAGAAGACACTGAAATTTTACGTGAGTTGCATCAGACTATAAAAAAGGTCTCTTCTGATATTGAAAATCTCAGGTTTAACACTGCCATCTCGCAAATGATGATTTTTACCAATACATGTATTAAAAAAGGAAAAGTTACAAAGCAAACCGCATCCCAGTTTATTAAAGTACTGTCACCATTTGCACCGCATATTGCAGAAGAGATTTGGCAAATATATGGCAATTCAACAAGTATTGCTCATGAAACATTTCCTTCCTTCGATGAAAAATATCTGAAGTCTGATACGTTTGAATACCCTGTTTCTTT
Organism: uncultured Bacteroidales bacterium; assembly: GCA_964489905.1. Taxonomy (GTDB): domain Bacteria; phylum Bacteroidota; class Bacteroidia; order Bacteroidales; family UBA10428; genus UBA5072. The sequence continues at coordinate 4,653 of CAZBCB010000114.1, read as the reverse complement.
TAATGGCAAACTAAGATTTAAAATTGAACTTCCGGTTGACATGAACGTTACTGAAATTGAGAAAAATGTACTTGCTCACCCCGGTGCAAAAAAATGGATTGAAGGCAGGCAGGTTAAAAAAGTAATCGTGGTGCAGAATAAAATTGTAAATGTAGTGGTTGCCTGACAGTATGAAGAAAAAACGCTTGCTGATAATATTATTATTAGCTTCAGGAATTATTCTTGGAAGTCTGGTGCTGATTTTTGAAAAACATATATTTAAAAATTACGGTAAGGCAACAGTTATGCCCGATACCTTGCAGATAAAACCTGACCCGCCGTTATTGATGTTCGGAATTCCGGTTGATTCCTATTATACAGAAACCGGAACCGTGAAAAAAAACCAGATACTTACTCAGATTGTCAGTTTGTATAATCTTCCTGATCGGTCTTTAGGCCTTTTATGTACATTGCCAAAAGAAATTTTTGACATGCGCAAAATTAAGGCCGGCAATAATTATATGCTTTTTCTTAGCCGCGATACACTGAATATGCTTAAATTCTTTGTTTATGAGCATTCACCGGTAGATTATACGGTATTCGATTTTACAGATTCTTTAAGGATATATTCATGGAAAAAAGATATTAAACAGATTGAAAAGCTTGTTCAGGGTAAGATTGAAAGTTCTCTCTGGAATACCATAACACAGCAGAATATTAATCCTATGCTGGCTCTTGAATTGTCAGACATATATGCATGGACTATTGACTTTTTCGGATTGCAGCCGGGTGATAGTTTCAGTGTGGTGTATGATGAGCTGTATGTTGATGATGATATTGTTGGCCTGGGGCACATTCATGCTGCCTACTTCAGACATAACGGCAATGAATATTTTGCCATTCCTTTTGTACAGGATAGTGTTGAAAGCTATTATGATTTTGACGGTAACAGTCTGAGGAGAGCTTTTCTGAAAGCTCCGCTTCATTTCAGGCGGATTGCATCAAGATATTCTCATAGCCGGTTTCATCCGATTTTAAAGATTTACAGGCCGCACCATGGGGTTGATTATTCAGCACCTGTCGGCACACCTGTCTATTCCATTGGTGACGGGAAGGTTATTGAAATGGCATATAAAGGACAGGCAGGACGCATGGTAAAAATAAGGCATAACAGCATATATACTTCTGCATACTTGCATCTGAGCCGCTATGCCGGTAACATCAAGCCCGGTGCTTATGTGAGGCAGGGGGATATCATCGGATATGTCGGGAGTTCAGGACTTTCTACCGGACCACATCTCGATTTCAGGGTTTATAAAAACGGTTCACCCATAGATCCGTTAAAAATAGAATCGCCTCCGGTTGAACCCGTAAGGCCTGAAAATATGCAAGCCTTTGAAATGGCCAGAGAACGTGTATTAAAGAAACTTATGCCAGAAGAGGAAAATGCGCTTTTAAAAATTATTAAACCGCTGTTCTGAAAGGATATAGATTTGTCAATGCGGAAACATTTCAGAATGTTTTTTTAACTGAATTATATTGAGTTGACCTAAATTCGTCAATTTAAAAAAATCAATTAACGATCCGGAATCAATTAATCTGCGCGGCTCATCACCAGTTTTCCATGGATTACCCCTTTCAGACCTATCAGTTTGTCTGATAACTCAGTAAGTATTTTCGCCTGACCCTTAACAGCAATAATCTCAAGGCAATTGTCATGGCTTAGGTGAAAATGTTGGGTCGAAAGGATGACATCATGATAGGTATGCTGAATTTCATTTGATTTCCTTGTAATATCACCTTTATGATGATTATATAATAACACAATGGCACCTGCAACAACATGATTACATAACCATTTTTTCTCGGCAACATTTTTTTCTACAAGATGCCTTATGGCACGTGAGCGGTTAGGTAACTTGTTTTCAGTTACATAATTATCAAGTTTCTGAAGGATTTCTTTTTCAAGGCTGACGCCAAAACGTATTAGGGTCATATTTTTTTATCAAATATACTAATCAAAAACAAAAAACCTGCAATATTCGGCTAAGTAAATACAGCAGGTTTTTGTTCACTACTTATGTAATGTAGGTATGGTTATTCTTTTGCTATTTTATAAACATTACCATTAATATGAATCAGGTATATGCCTTTGCTGAGAGAACGCAGATCGACCGATCCGTTGATGGGTTCCTGTTCTATTAAAGTCCTGCCGGTAAGATCAGTAACCCTGACGATTTGATTTTCCGGGAATAATCCTTTTATAAACAGGATGTCCTTAGCAGGATTCGGATATATAACAGGTTTGTATCCGGTTAAATCATTAATTCCGGTTCCATCACTAACCGTCAGTTTACCGGTAACATATAAAAAGTCATATTTATTGTCGCTGGCTCCATAAGGCACTATATCATATTGCCCCGGTGCAGAGGATTCATTTGCACTGCATGAAAATGACGGTGGGGTGTCCAGTGTGCTTTCATCATCATCGTCAACAAATCCGCTGTATGTGGCAGTGAAAACAGGATTCGGCTGTCCCGGAAGACGTGTCATGTTGTTGGCAGTTACGGTTAGTAACGGCTTTTTCAGATGTAATCGGGGTGCACTGGTTGCAATATAAAAAAAGCTTGCTGATTCCACATCTTCATCCTCAACACGGAAAAGATAAGTCTGGTTATAAATAGCGTTGTCAGTAGCCTTAATGCAAAATTCATATTCTTTTCTTATACCAGCAGCAAGGGTTACTAAAAATGCACCCGGTGCATCACGGATAATTCCGGGCTGATTGGTGTGACTATTATCAGTTTTACTCAGTCTTTGACCGGTGGTGGCATTTCCATTGGTGAGATTCGGGGAATCTGCAAATACAAAAGCATTGGAAGTATTGTCGGTTATCATGTGATAGACTGTATCACTAAGACTGGCATAGTAAAGATAGCAAATCAGGTTAATATCAGAACCTTCATTATGCCATAATTCCAATCTTAACCTGATATTACCTTCATCAGATACTATTACCGAATCATTCTCGTCAGCTCTCCAAGTAGCGGTAGCTTCAGTCCCGTTATCATTACGCCAACGATAGTTGCCATGGCCGGGTGAAGCAAGAAGACCGGATACTGCTGTGAGCAGTAAACTCAAAGTAAAAAACAGATTTTTTTTCATAGTTTAAATTGTTTGGTTATTAAATAAATTTATTAAGAAGATCAATGCAATGTAAACGCCTGAAAAGAATACCAGCCAGTCGCCATAACGGGTATAAAACGACTGCCGGTTTATAGAACTAATGTCACCTGTAATAACACAAGGTTGTTCTCCTTTATCCTTTACCTGAATAATTCCGTTTGACTGAATGATACCTGAGTAACCACGGTTGGAATTAACTGCAACATCCTTTCTGGTTTCAACTGCACGCAGACGGCTTGTATAAAAATGATGCAAAGCAACCATGGTGTCTTCAAACCATGCGTCATTAGACATAATGATAAAAAACCTGGCCCCTTTTTTTAAAACCTGTCGGTAAGGCAACGGGGCGGTAATTTCATTGCAGATAAGCACACCTGCATTTCCGTAATGTGTTTTTAATAATTGTCTCTTTTCGCCGGGTACTATGTCGGTATGCGCACTTTCACTGAAAAAAGGCAGTTTAGTCTTCATAAAAGGTTTTTCAAGAAAAGATAGCAGTTGCACTTTATCATACCTGCCTGTAATTGCTCCATCGGGTTCAATATAATAAGCCGAGTTGTACCTTTTTGAAGTATCTTTTTCATAAGGACTGAAGATACCTATAATATGACTTGCTCCTGAGGGCCAGGTAATTTTAAGGCATTGTGTAATCAGGTCATCATCCATGGCAATATTCCATGGTATGGCCGATTCACTCCAGATGATCAACTGAGGCTTTAGCCTTGAGGCCTTATAATTTAAATCAAAGAATATGGCTGCCAGTGAATCAGCAGTTTCGGGTAACCAGCGTTTCCTGGCGTCCATGTTTTCACAAATAAGGGCAATTTTCACCGGTTTTGACCGCACTGAAAGGCTTAATTTCAGCATAATTATTCCTGCCAATAACAGGCAGCCATATACAGAAAATGGTATCCAGAGCTGATGGTATTTTTTTATTGTAATCAGGTTAGCAATTAAAAAATTTACTACTACTATTATAAAAATAAGTCCATATAATCCTGTTAATGAGGCTAATTGCAGTGGAATGACCCAGCTGCATTGAGTAAGTGCAATTGAGTAATTCATCCATGGCATGCCCGGAAAAATCCGTGACCTCAGCCAATCAATAATAACCCATATTGATGCTAATAACAAGGCATTTAACCAGATGGCATTTTTTTGACTTGTTTTTATTTTAAGCAAGACAAAAATCTTAATAATAATTCCTGTAATAAAACCCGTATATATTGCACATAACAGCCATACCGGGAATCCAATATATGCTGATGTCCCAGTATATGCTGCAGCTGATGAAATCATCCATGAGAATACAATTAACCCGGAAACAGTTCCGCTTATGAATCCTTTAATAAAAGCACTTCTTTGATTGATTAAAATGGTGTAAAATAAAGGAACCAGCATAACCCATGCCAGCCAATGTACAACGTAAAGTAAAGCTACACCTGCTAAAACACCGGAAAAGAGCGGTAAGACAATTTTTTCAATCCA
>CAZBCB010000113.1:0-8417 GCA_964489905.1 uncultured Bacteroidales bacterium | reverse complement strand
TCGGGTTATTAACAATGTTTTTTAGCTACGTAATGATTTTTAATTATATTTGAAATAAAAACACTAATGATTGCCTTCCTGATTGTTTTTTATCTGATAACACCTCTGTTAATAATTATCCTTACACAACGTTTTAAACTGGCTGCAAAAATCGGAGGTATTATTATTGCCTATGCTATAGGGCTGATAATAGGCCATTCTGGACTTTTTCCTGCCGGCAGTGAGGCTTTTCATAATATTATTAATAATGGTTTTTCTGAAGTAACAGCCGATAAACTCAATAATATGCATTCGCTCGGGCTGATCAGTGATAATGATATTAAATTATTTAAAATCAGGAAATTACAGGATAATTTGATGTCATTTGCCGTACTCATGGCCATACCTTTACTTTTGTTTTCCTGCAATGCCAGGAGCTGGTTCAGAATGGCAGGAAAGACATTTATGGCATTAATAGCAGGTATTATTGCAGTTTTTGTTATGATAATACTGGGCTTTTTCTTATTTAAGGAATCAATACCGGATGCATGGAAAGTGGCAGGTTTACTGGTAGGAGTATATACAGGGGGAACGCCTAATCTTGCCGCGTTAAAAATGATGCTCGATGTGAGTCCCGACCTATACATAATGACACATACTTATGATACCATATTAAGTGCATTTTTTATATTTTTTCTTATTTCATTTGGTAAGCAGGTATTTGGAAGCTTTTTACCTGCATATCCCTTTAAAAATGGTGTTTATGAAGAATTTAACGTTCACCCTGAAGGAAATTATGCAGGAATATTCAAACGTAAGGTATTATTACAATTGTTATTTGCCATAGTAATTGCTTTAATGGTTGTGGTAATTTCTGTTATTGCAAGTATTATTGTTACCGGGAAAATGAATACTGTTATTATTATTTTATCACTGACAACGTTTGGTATAATTACATCATTAATTCCGCGTATAAACCGTATTGAAAAAACATTTGAAGCAGGCATGTATTTTATTTTAATATTTGGCATTATCGTAGCTTCAATGGCTGATTTCAGACAACTTGTACATATATCAGGCAGTTTGTTCTATTATATTACACTTGCTGTTATAGGTTCATTAATATTGCATGCTTTTTTATCATGGATTTTTAAGGTTGATGCCGATACACTTATTATAGCTCACACTGCATTAATATGTTCACCACCCTTTGTTCCCATGGTTGCCGGTGCTTTAAGAAACCGCGAGGTGGTTATTGCCGGACTTACAATTGGTATTATTGGTTATGCAGTTGGTAATTATTTGGGATATACACTGGCTGTTATTCTAAGAAATTTCTGAGTTTTTTGTTTTACTGTTATCAGATTTTAATTTATTAACAACATATTGTGATTAACTGCCGGTAATCGGCAAATGATAAGTAAAAGTTTGGTAATAAAGGCAAAGCAGGTTCCGGTTTGTTTACTCAAAATCCCTTTAAAGGCATTGTAACTGTTGGAATCAGCAAAATAAATCCTGCTATTATTAAGATTAGTATTAATGGCCATACCCATCTGAACCATTTCTCGTAAGGAATTTTTGCTACGCCTAAAACACCCATAAGAACAGCTGATGCGGGAGTAATCATATTGGTGAATCCGTCGCCAAACTGATAAGCCATAACAGTGGCTTGCCTTGATAATCCCACAAGGTCAGAGAAAGGTGCAAAGATAGGCATTGTGAGTGCAGCTTTAGCAGAACCTGAAACCAGAATCAGGTTGATGCAATTTTGGATCAGGTACATAAAACCTATTGTTGTTATTTCGCCAAAACCCTTTATGTTTTCAGATAGTTTGTACAAAATGGTGTCAATCACCTGGCCATCTTCAAGAATAATAATAATGCCACCTGCCAGTCCTACAACCAATGCAGCCGGTAAGATATCTTTTACCCCTTCAAGAAAAAGCCTGACAATTTCATCAGGTGTCTTTTTTATTGCTATACCGGAAAAAATTCCCAGGGCAAAAAACAATGTGGCAATTTCCGTTATATACCAGCTGTAGCCCATGACCCCGATAATCAGGAATAAAATAGTGTATGCCAGCAATAATAAAATGAAAAAATGGACTGATTTTCTCAGGCTCCTCATGCCTGTTATCAGAAAAATGCCTGTTAACACAGGTATTATGGGTAATGATGTTAATACTGAATTGCCTAATTTAAATTTTGTCAATGGTTCTTTTATTGAAAATACCAGCATAACTATAAGTAAAATGGCCCAAACAATCCATGCTGAAAGAGGTGTATAGTATTCTGCTTTTTTATTTTCAGTAGCCCTATGTTCACGCCAATATGCGTCGGTCTCATAAACAGGAGATTTCAGCGGATTTTTTCTGATTCTGTTTACATAGTTTAGTATATAAAAAATACCAATTGTGTTGATAATTAACCAGCAGACAAATCGGTATTCAATTCCTGAAAATACCGGCAGTCTGGCAATGTTCTGGGCTATTCCGATGGTAAAAGGATTTAAAATGGCACCTGCGAATCCTAGTCCGGCAGCAACAAATACCATAGCAACTCCGGTAATAGAATCATAACCCATTGAAATAGAAAGTGGTACCATAATAATTATAAAAGCTATCGTTTCTTCGCTCATACCGAAAATAGCACCAAAAAGGCTGAATATGAGCATTATGAGCGTAATGATCAGATTATGGACACCGATTTTTTTCAACAGGGTAATGTTTTCCATTTTTTTTGTAAATCCCACAAATGATATGATTCCGGTATCAATCGCTTTGCTGGTATTAACAATCCAAAATGCCCCGCCGATCATCAGGATAAAAACAATAATACCCGATTGGCGTGTAAAACCTTTATAAAATGATGAAAACACCTGCCACCATTGATGCACGTTTTCAGTATAATGAAAAACAAGTTCTTTCTGTTGTATTCCATTTACAATTGTGGTTTTTTCTTCATATCTGCCACCGGGAATAATCCATGTAAGCAATGCAGCCAGTATAAGAAGGTAGAATATTATAACAAAGGTATGAGGTATTTTTTTAAACATCTTTTATAGGATAATTTTGAAATACAGTAATATTATCAGGTCTGACAGGATACAAAGCCGAAAGATAATAAAAAAGAATTGAAAAATATGGATTAATCATATAGCTATCCTGGAAGAAGAAAGCGTAATAATTCCCAATTCGTTAATTGAAATAATTGATTTACGAATTTAGGCTTGTTGATATTGACGAATAAGGGTATTTTATAATCCAATAAATAATAAATGTATATGAACATGTACAAACCTTCTTTAAAAGGTGTTTTTCGGATAAAAAATGCCTGCATACGAAGCCTATTCATATTTATGCACTTTAAATTTATATTGATGCACTAAAATATATTGATTATCAATTAATTAGCGATAAACATTTTTTTTTATTTCTATGTATTTTTTTTATAGATTTGAATAAGTGAATAATTTGGAGTTATTATTCATATAATTATTAACCTATTATAAACCTAAAAATTTGATCTATGAAAAGAATTACAAGTTTTCTTGTATGTTTGTTGTTATATGGGTTTACAGCCCTATATGCACAGGACGTACAAATAAAAGGGAAGGTTACCAGCGCTGAAGATGGCGAAGCATTACCGGGAGTGTCAGTAATTATCAAAGGCACACAGACAGGTACTGCCACCGATGCGAATGGTAATTTTGTTTTAACGGTTCCTGCTGATGCAACCCTCGTAATAAGCTCAGTAGGCTTCAAAACTCAGGAAGTAGCTGTTGCCGGAAGAACAGTAGTTGATGTAGCCATGGAAGCCGAAGTCGTTGCTGTTGATGAGGTGGTTGTGACGGCTTTAGGGATAAAACGAGAAAAGAAACGTTTAGGTTATTCTGTACAGGAAGTTAATGGCGAACAAATTACACAGGCACGTTCCAGTAATGTAATTAATGCATTATCTGGTAAAGTCGCCGGTGTTTCAGTTACAAGTGCAAGCGGTAACATGGGAGGTTCAACCCGTGTTTTAATCCGTGGAGCAAAATCTATAGGTAATAATAATCAGCCTTTATATTTAGTTGATGGTGTACCTATTGATAATTCATCATTTAATACTTTAAATACGCAAAGAGGAGCAGGTGGTTATGATTATGGTAGCATGGCTGCCGATATTAATCCAGATGATGTTGAATCTATTACAGTTTTAAAAGGCCCTAGTGCTTCTGCACTTTACGGTTCAAGAGCTGCAAATGGTGTAATAATGATAACCACCAAGAAAGGAAGTCAAGCAAAGAAAGGACTTGGTGTTGAAATAAATTCAGCTGTTGAATGGGAAAAAATAGCAGTTCTTCCTAAATACCAGAATCTATATGGAGGTGGCTATGGTGGTGATGGACCTGATGGATTTGATACAGTAACCATAAATGGAGTATTATATAATCTCGTCACTTATGCCCTTGATGAATCATGGGGGCCAAAATATAATCCGAATATACGTGTTCTGGCATCACATAACATTTTTGATTGGGAAGCAAAAGGTAAAGTAGGAAATCCTGAAACTACTCCTTGGGTTGCACCTGAGAACGATGTAGAAACATTCTTTGAAACAGGAACAGCTTTTACTAATAATATTGCACTTTTTGGTGCCAATGAAAATTCGAGTTTCAGATTGTCTTACACGAATTACAGTCTTGATGGCTATATGCCAAATAGTAAACTTAACAGGCATTCAGTCAGTTTTAATGGTGATAGCAAAATCAGTAGAATAATTAAAGCCTTTACTTCATTAAATTATCTTAATACTGAAGCAACAGGAAGAGCTGCAACAGGTTATGATGATAATAATGTTATGCAGAAATTTAATCAATGGGGTCAGCGTCAGCTTGATATGAAAATTATGAGAAATTATGTTAATCCGGATGGTACCCAAAGAGTATGGAACAGAAATAGTTGGGATGATCCTACACCTGCATATTCTGACAACCCATACTGGACAAGGTTTAAAAACTATCAGAATGATATCCGCAACAGAGTATATGGAAATATCGGCGCATCAATCAACCCTCTTCCATGGATTACTTTGCAAGGTAAGATTTATTTAGATTACTATAATCTTCGTGAAATGGAGCGTGTTGCAATTGGATCACAAGCTGAGCCATCATATTATGAAGGACTACGTGAAAATGTGGAAGTAAATTCAGAGTTATTAGCCACTGCTAATAAAGCAATTACTGATAAAATTGATTTAATTGTTAACGCCGGTGTCAATTTTAGAAATAATAAATATAATAGTAATCTGGGGCAATCCAAAGGAGGATTGGTTATACCAGAATTATATGTTTTAACAAATTCAGTATTTAAACCTGATGTTACTGATTATCAGAGACAAAAGAAAATAAACAGTGTTTTTGGTAGTGTCAGTTTGGGTTTTGCAGACATGGTATTTTTAGATGCAACTTTACGTAATGATTGGTCATCAAGCCTTAGTAAAGAAACACGTTCATATATGTATCCTTCGTTAACAGGTAGTTTTGTCTTTTCAGAACTTAAGTTTTTAGAAGATCAAGATATTTTGAGCTATGGTAAAATAAGGGTAGGATGGGCACAGACAGGTAATGATACAGATCCTTATAATACTGATAAATATTATAATTACATTGAAAACTTCGGGGAGCAGGCACTTTATTCTCTTCCAAACACTTTATACAACCCTGATTTAAAATCTGAGCTGACATCATCTTATGAGGTTGGTACCGACCTTCGCTTTTTGAAGGATCGTGTCGGGATTGATTTTACCTATTATAATGAAAAAACCGAAAATCAAATCTTATCTGTTGCCATTTCAGGCGCTTCAGGATATGGTTTTAAACTGATTAATGCAGGCAAAATTACAAATAAGGGAATAGAGTTAACACTTAATGTAACTCCTGTAAAATTTAACGGGTTTCAATGGAATATTTTGTTAAATTATTCAAAGAACAAGAATGAAGTTGTTGAGCTGGCACCTGATGTCGATGTTTACCAGTTGGCAAATGGTCCGTTTAACATTTCAGTTAATGCAGAAGTAAAAAAACCTTATGGTTCTTTAATTGGCAGTAATTATGTTAAAGATAGCAAAGGCAATAAAATTGTCGATCTTGACGGATATTATCTTAATGGCAATGTTGAATCATTAGGCTCAGTAATGCCCGATTATTTGGCAGGTATATGGAATACCTTTACTTATAAAGGTATAGAAGTAGCAGCATTAATTGACGTCAGAAAGGGAGGATATTTGTTTTCTACAACAAGTATGTGGGGAAGATATAGTGGTATATTGGAAGAAACAGCTGCTACGAACGCAAATGGGAAAAATGTACGTGATCCTGTTGAAGAAGGAGGTGGAGTACTTGTAGAAGGTGTATATGGCGAAGTAAATGCTGATGGATCAATTCAATATCTTGATGCAAACGGCAATCCGTCTGATGTTCCCGTAAAGAATCAGACATACATTGATGCTGAAAGCTGGGGAGCATGGCATTATGATGGACCAGCTGCTCAGAATATCTTTAAAGCTGATTACTGGAAATTACGTGAGGTAAGAATTAGTTATACAATACCTTCGAGATTTACCGGACCTGTTCAGAAAGTCAAATTATCAGCATACGGCCGTAACCTGGCTATGTGGGGAACCGATATCAAGCATATTGATCCTGAAAATACAACTAGTTCAGGTAATATTCAGGGTATTGAAGGCGGTGCACTTCCAAGCCTGAAATATTATGGAATAAGTCTTAATCTTATTTTTTAACACTTATTAATTTAAATAACATGAAAACAAGGATATTTCAAATAATACTTTTAGGGTTAATAACATTATTTACTCTAAGATGTACTAAAGAATTTGATGAGATCAATACTGATCCAAACAGGCCAAAAAAGGTTCCAACTACCAATTTAATTATAACAGCAGAGAAGACTTTGATGGATGATATTATGGATGAATGGTGGAGTGGCCGTCAGAGTTTATTATGGAGCCAGTATTGGGCACAGCGTAATTATACTTCTGAAGACCGTTATGCTATAAGGCAGAATGTGAATAACGGGTATTTCAGACTTATTTATACTGATATTATGGATTTGGAGGAGATAATCCGGCTAAACAGAAATCCTGAAACAAAGGCTGAAATGGCTACTTACGGGAATAATCAGAATCAGATTGCAGCTGCAAAAATTCTGAAGTCATGGGCATTTCAAATAATGACGGACACTTATGGAGATATCCCTTATTTTGAAGCATTTAACGCTGAAGTAAATCCAAATCCTGCATATACACCACAAAAGGATATTTATGTAGATTTATTGAAAACTTTAAAGGAAGCATCAGATTCTATTGTTGAAGATGAACTTGTATTTACTTCTGGTGATATAATTTATGAAGGTGATCCTACTTTATGGAAAAAATTTGCGAACTCTCTTCGCTTAAGGGTTGCAAATAGGCTTTCAAAAGTAACGGATGCAGATATTGTTGCATTAAGAGATGCTGCAATTGCAGATGCTATTGCTTCAGGCGTGTTTGAAAGTAATGATGAAAATGCAGTTTTCAGGTATCTTGGTGAGGATCCAAGTTTTGCTCCGATGTATAATGGTTTTTATACTTCCCGAAGAAATGACATGACCGTTACTGCCAATTTTGTTGATTTACTAAAAGGTCAGGCTGATACATTAAATGGTAAACCACATCCTCTTGGGGGAATGGTTGATCCTCGTCTAACAATATGGGTTCCAAAACGCGGTGGTGTATACAGAGGTATGCCTTATGGCCTTGTTGACAAGGACGCTTCAAATTTAAGAGGTGTTACAGCCAACTTGTATAGTGCATACAATATAGTATTATCAGGCTCATATGCTCCTATTTATATGGATTATGCCGAAGTATGTTTTATTCTATCAGAATTAAACGGATGGGATGCAGATTGGTATTCTCGCGGAGTGAGAGCATCTATGGAATGGTGGGGTCTTGAAGCAAAATCTTATTACGGATGGACAGACGCTGATTTTAATGATTATTTAAGTGAAGTAGATGCATACCTGGCAGCAATGCCTGCTGCTAATGAGGAAACTGTCCTTACGCATAAGTATATAGCACTGTATATGAATGGTTATGAAGCATGGGCTGAATACAGAAGAACCGGTTATCCGAAAACTCTGATCCTGCCTGGAGAAAAAACTGGACCAACCATCAGCGGAGAGGTAGTTACTTTTACACCAATAGTTGGAAATATAATTCCTCGTAGGTTGACATATCCGGTGCAGGAGTATACAATTAATTCAGCAAATGTAAGTGCTGCCGCAGCCAATATCGGAGGAGATAGTTTTGCAACAAAGTTGTGGTGGGATAAATAAAAAGATGTAAATAAAACAAAAAATAATTAGGTTAAAATAAATATTTTTATTTTTTAT
>CAZBCB010000112.1:0-8447 GCA_964489905.1 uncultured Bacteroidales bacterium | reverse complement strand
ATTATATGTTCTGTTTCATTAGCCCTGATGAGCAGCCATCGGTTTCCACCCAGATAGTATTTAAAGCCATCAAGTGTTACGTATCTTTCTATCTGAAATTCACCAAAGCTTTTATATATTTCATTTCTACAATTTTCAATGATTTTGTTTCTATTGATTCGGTTTAGTTCAATCTCTGCCTTTTCATATCCATAGCTGCCTGTGATTGAATAAACTTCATCAGTCAGTTCCTTCAGCGATTTACCTGTTTCAATCAGGGCCTGGCAAATCAGAAACCCTGTCCATATTGCATCGCATTGAGGCAAATACCTGCCAAAAGCCACCCTGCCTGATTCTTCACCAGCGACCAGCACATTATCTTCGGTCATAATCTTTGCAATTTCTCTGAATCCAATTTTCGACTGAACCAATTCAAGGCCATAATGAGAGCACATTACAGCAACCTTTTCAGTACTCGAAAAGCTTGCAACGATTTTGCCTTTCATTTGCTTATATCCGGCAAGATAATGAATAAGCAACAGCAATAAAAGGTTGGCATCGATAAAATTACCCTGGGCATCAAAAAGTGCAACGCGGTCGGCATCACCATCCATTGCCAGACCAAATGCCATGTTTTTATTTTTCCTCATAAGCTCATCAAGCTCATGTAAATTTTTATAAACCGGATCAGGAGGAATGCCTTTGAATGCCGGATTAACTTCATTATGAATTACAGTACAATCGGGCAAGAGTTTATTAATAATGTTTTGTCCGCTGCCATACATGACATCGGCAACAAACCTGAGGCCTGACTTATTAATTTCATCAACCGCAAAAGTATCTTTGATTTCTTTAATATAAATGGTTTCAAGATTAATATAGTGAATCAGACCTTGCTCGAGTAAGGAATTCCAGTTTAGTAACTCCAGATCAACCTCATTATCGTCACTGATAAGGTTTTCGATATCTTTTACATCTTTTTCAAACATGCTGCCTCCATGACTGCCTATAAGCCTATAACCATTATAGTTTACAGAAGCATTACATGCTGAAATCATTATTCCGCAATGGGCCTTTAATTTTTTTACACCTAGTGCAAGCATGGGTGTAGAAACAAACTGTTCGGGAATAAATACACGTATGCCTTTCGAAGCAAGGATTTTAACTACTGCCTCCATAAACATTTCGCCTCCGAAACGGCAATCATATCCTACCACAACCGAAGGATTCCTATACTTTCGCGATAGCCAAAGTGATGTAGCATAGGCAACTTTTGAAACCGAAGCAATAGTAAACTCTTTGGCAATGATTCCCTTCCAGCCGTCAGTTCCGAAGATTATTCTGTCCATTTTATTGCTATTTTGGTATGAATTCAGGTATGTTGAAATTACATCAAAATATTTTCGTTTTATAAGATAAAAAACCAATCAATGCATAATTCTTCTCTGGTTCAAAGCTCGCTGGTAAATGCGTGCATTTCTGTTATGTTGTTCAAGAGTCCGGGCAAAGTTATGATATCCCGAGAAATCCTCTTTTGCACAAAAATATAAAAAATCATGTTTTTCATAATTAAGAACGGCATCAATAGTTTTTATTGAAGGAAGACAAATTGGCCCCGGCGGAAGCCCGTAATATTTATATGTATTGTAAGGAGAATCAATAGTTGTATGCTTAGTCAAAACCCTTTTAATATTCATATTTCCCAGTGCAAATTTTACTGTAGGATCTGCCTGGAGTTTAATACCCTTATTTAAACGGTTGATATATACTCCGGCTATTCTGCGGTACTCTTCAGATTTGTTTGTTTCATATTCAACAATCGAAGCCAGTGTTATGATTTCATTTCTGCTAAGTTTAATCTGCTCAGCTTTATATGTGCGCTCATAATTCCAGAATTTGTCATATTCTTTTTTCATGCGTTCCACAAATCCTTTTGCCGAGGTATTCCACCATAATTCATAAGTATTGGGTATAAACATGCCAATGATGGAATATTTGTCAAAACCAAGCGAGGCCAGATATAATTCATCATTAAGCAAAGTGAGTATCTGTTCTTTATCCGGCTCAATCTGCCGGCTGACGATTGTGGCTAATTCATTATCTGAGTGAATATTATTAATAACAACCTTTACAGGTTCCTGAATTCCTGCCCTCAGTATATTTATCAGTTCATTGTTTGACATCCGGTTACGTATCTTATACCTTCCGGGGTTTACATGTTTTTTATAATTTTTTCTTTCGGCCACCCATTCGAAAGAGTGTTTATGTTTAACCAGATTTGCCTTATAAATAATGGCAAATACATCATCCATTTCCGATCCCGTTGGTATATAAAGATAATATGGCTTTTTATTGGGGGTAAAAATATTTGCCGAATAGGCTTTCCAGTATATATCTGAAATTTTGATCCCGGCAATAATGAAAACAACAAGTATCCCGAAAATAATATATTTGATCAGTGTTGCCCCGCGCATAACGAAAAAAAACATTAAATTTTCACCACATAAAGTTGGCCCGCCTCATCACGCACTACTTTAACATTTTCACCCTTTTCAATGTATCCGATTTCGGCTTTGGCGTCAAAGATTTCCCCGTCAATTTCAACAAGGCCTGATGGACGCAAAATAGTATGAGCCCTTCCTGTTTTACCAACCATTTGCTTTTGTCTGACATCAACGCCAATAAATCCTTCTCCTGTGGTTTCCTTTGCATCAAGGGCAATTCCTTTAAACGCTTTTGAATAAGCAAATCTTCTTGATCCGAGAATAAAAATCACAAATGCCATGAATAATGAAACTAACACTGTCATCAATGATTTCAGAAGGTGGCCGATAGCACTCCATCCTTCAAGCCTGAAAACAACGTTATCAATAAGGCTCAGCGTAAGTCCTGTTACCATAAGTATTATTCCGGATATTCCGGCCACTCCGAACCCCGGTATAACAAATATTTCCAATACCATTAGAACAAGACCGGCGAGAAAAACAAGCAATTCCCAGTTTTCGGCCAGCCCCTCAAGGTAAAGCGGGGCAAAATAAAGAAGAGCAGCAGTAACAGCCGCTGCCAGCGGGAAGCCAATACCGGGTGTCTGTAATTCAAAATATATGCCTCCCAGCATAATCATAATAAGAATACCCTGAACAACAGGATTTAATAAAAATCCAATGATGTTGTCGATTGCTGTAGGTTTATAGTTTTTCAGCTCATATTCTTTGATGCCTGCCCTTTCGAGTACTTCAGGTATGCTTGAAGCCAGTCCTTCGCAAAAATGCCACTTTAATGCTTCTTCAGCAGTGAAAGTAAGAACCTTGGTAGAATCAACAAGCCCTTCGACTACAATCGAAGGATCAACCATGGCTTCAGCAATATGGGGATCACGATGCCATCTGACAATGGTGTCATTACCTGAAATAATCGTATCCTTGCCGTGTGATTCTGCTGTTGCCCGCATGGTTGACCGCATAAACGACTGGTATTTATCAGGTACAACATTACCTGATTGGTCAACAACAGTTGCGGCACCAATGCTTCCGCCGGGACGAATGTATAAGCTGTCGCAGGCAATAGAAATCAATGCTCCGGCAGAAATGGCCTGATTATCAATAAAACCAATCACCGGAATCTGGCTGTTAATAATCTTTGTACGAATGGAATCGGCAATATTAACCATGCCTCCGTATGTATTTAAATGCAAAATGATATAATCAGCTTTCCACTTTTCAGCCTCATAAAACGCTTCCTGGGTCAGCCTCCATGCTGGTTTGGCTATATCTTTCCTGATTTCAAAAACATAAACCCTGGTCTTTGCTTCCGGCAACCGCTCAGTCTTTGTTGAATCAGCAATAAAACCTGATGCAACAAGCACAAAAAGGGCAAGAATAATTTCCTTGGTATAAGTTAATATTCTTGAAAACATAAAAAATTAATTTAAAATGCAATGGTAATTAAAATTTACAACATTATAAAGTTGTTGAACCATGAATGTTTTATTAATTTTACAGCTTTAAATAAAAAAACATGGAACTCAATAAACTGACAGCCATCTCACCAGTTGACGGAAGGTACAGGATTGCTGTGTCAAATTGTGCAAATTACTTTTCAGAATTTGCTCTTATCCGTTACAGGATAATGGTTGAAATTGAATACTTTATTGCTTTATGTGAGCTTCCGCTGCCTCAGTTAAAGAAATTCAAGCCTGACAATTTCGGATTACTAAGAAAAATCTATACTGATTTTAGTCTTGATGATGCAGAATATATTAAAGATATTGAAAAAACTACCAATCATGATGTCAAGGCTGTTGAATATTATTTGAAAGAAAAATTTGAAAACCTTAAACTTTCTGATTTCAAGGAATTTGTCCATTTCGGATTAACATCGCAGGATATTAATAATACTGCTACCCCTTTGTCTCTTAAGGATGCGATGGAATCGATATATTATCCTTTATTATCACAGGTAATACTGAAACTCAACTCGCTGGCTGAAGAATGGAAAGACATTCCGATGCTGGCACATACGCATGGCCAGCCTGCCTCACCCACCAGGTTAGGTAAAGAAATTAAAGTATTTTCAGAAAGGCTTGAAATCCAGAAAAATCAGTTGGTACAAATACCTTACTCTGCAAAATTTGGCGGTGCCACCGGTAACCTGAATGCCCATTATGCCGCTTATCCCGGAATTGACTGGATTTCATTCTCTAATCAGTTTGTTAATAATAAACTGGGGCTCACCCGTTCACAGACCACAACACAGATAGAACATTACGATAATCTTGCAGCAATGTTTGATTGCATGAAGCGGATTAATACCGTGCTGATTGACCTGAGCCGCGACTGCTGGAGTTATATTTCAATGAATTATTTCAAACAAAAAGTAAAAGCCGGTGAAGTAGGGTCTTCAACAATGCCACATAAAATAAATCCTATTGATTTTGAAAATTGTGAGGGCAACCTTGGTTTAGCCAATGCCATCTTTGAACACCTTTCGGCCAAACTACCTGTTTCAAGACTGCAACGCGACCTCACTGACTCAACTGTTTTGCGTAATATAGGTGTTCCGTTTGCCCACACTGTAATTGCCTTTCATGCATTGCTCAGGGGTCTCAACAAATTATTAATCAATAAAGAAGCCATTGACAGAGACCTTGAAGAAAACTGGGCTGTTATTTCAGAAGGTATTCAAACTATATTACGGCGTGAAGGATATCCAAAACCATATGAAATGCTTAAAGACCTGACACGGCATAATAAACCGATTAACCGTGAAACAATAACTGCCTTCATAAATAAACTCAATATCAGTGATGAAGTAAAACAGGAACTGCTGCAGTTAACTCCTTTTACTTATGTGGGTAAATAAAAATAAAATCTGCCATTCACAGTACTAAAAGATTAAGAAAATGACTATCAGTGGATTTACAATGGGGAAGAATGCTCAGAAGCTTTATTACCCTATGAAACAATCGGTTATGAGTATTTTACCTATTGTTGATGAGTTTATTGTCGTTTTGGGCGACAGTGATCCTGATGACAAAACAAAGGAAGAGATTTTATCAATAGGCAGCCCGAAAATTAAAATTATTGATACGGTCTGGGATATTGAAAAATATCCCAGAGGCATGGAACATGCCCACCAGACTGATATTGCAAAGCAACACTGCCAGGGTGACTGGTTGTTTTATCTTCAGTCAGATGAAGTAATACACGAAGATGATCTGCCGGTTATCAGAAAACGTTGTGAGGAGCTTTTACCTGATAATGAGGTTGAAGGTTTACTTTTTGATTATATTCATTTCTGGGGCGATTACAATCACCATCAGGACGGACATTGCTGGTACCGCAGGGAAATCCGCATAATCCGAAATGACCCTGATATACATTCATGGGAATCGGCACAATCATTCAGACGGATACCCAATTTCGACGGAATTCATTACAGGCAAAAAGAAAATACATATAAACTGAAAGTGGCTTTGGCCAATGCAAGAGTTTTTCACTACGGATGGGTAAGGCCGCCTGAATTAATGAACCGCAAGATAAAGCATTTTAATATAAACCATAAAGGAGTGCAGGCAGTAAACGAACTGGATAAAAAGCAACATTATGCGGGTAATTTCGATTATGGCAATATGAGTAAAGTGGCTACCTTTAAGGGTAAACATCCTGAAGTAATGCGTGAATGGATAAGTAATTTTTCATGGGGCGACAAGCTTCGGTTCAAGGGAGGCAAGATTATCAGTAAAAACACCATTAAACACGAAAAGACAAAATATATCATTTTAAGCTGGATAGAAAAACACCTGCTTGGAGGTAGAAGGCTTGGAGAGTTTAAGAATTATATTTTAATTAAGAAATAAAATAATCTATTAATATTATACGATTTATTAAGCATTAAAGTTCTATCAATTATTATTCTTTATCATGAAGGCATTTTTCCGGACTGTCGGTAAATATTTGCTCCCTTATAAAAGGAACCTGATATTAAATATTATCTGCAATTTTTTAAGCGCCTTGTTTGGTGTTTTCTCCCTCATTTCAATGATTCCCTTGCTAAGAATACTTTTCGGACTTGAACAGAAAGTATATGGTTATATAAAACTGTCAGAAGCAGCAGGTTCAATAGAAAGTCTTGGTAACGCAATAAAACATAATATTTACTGTTACATCACCCAGATTTCAGAAACAAAAGGCCCTACAGCAGCGCTTATATACATTGGCCTGTTCCTTATTATCATGGTATTCTTTAAAGTCAGCTTTACATACCTGGCAAGCTATTTTATTGCTTTTATGCGCAATGCAGTGGTTCGTGACATAAGGCTGAAAATATACAACAAAACGATATCGCTCCCTGTTAGTTTTTTTTCTGAGGAGAAAAAAGGCGATATCATGGCACGTATTTCAGGTGATGTAAGTGAAGTTGAAACTTCAATTATGAGTTCTCTTGAAATGCTTTTTAAAAATCCTATTATTATTCTGGTTTCAGTAATTACCATGATATTGATGAGCTGGAAACTAACGGTTTTTGTTTTAATACTTTTCCCTATCGCAGGGTCAGTTATAGGGCGGATAGGCAAGTCATTAAAAAAACGTTCGCTGGCCGGGCAGAATAAAATGGGAGAGCTTCTAAGTACTATAGAAGAAACGCTTTCAGGAATGAAAATAATTAAAGCCTTTGTGGCCGAAAAGAAAGTTCTTGAACGTTTCAGACGGCAGATTGAGGATTACCGTAAAATTATGAATCGTATTATGACCCGCCGTTATCTGGCATCCCCTTTAAGTGAATTACTGGGTACCATTGTAATTATTATTGTCATGTGGTACGGAGGTAATCTTATCCTTAATAATACCAGCGAATTAAGCCCTGAAAAATTTCTGGTTTACTTAGCTGTGTTTTATAGCATAATTAATCCTGCCAAGGCTTTTTCAACAGAATATTACAGTATTCAGAAAGGGCTTGCTTCTATGGAACGGATCAACCGCATATTAAATGCTGAAAACAACATTAAGGAAAAACAAAATGCCATACCCATAACCACATTTAACGACTCCATTGAATACCGTAATGTAAGCTTCAGATATAAGAATGACTTTGTTTTAAGGGATATTTCATTTTCGGTGAAAAAAGGCAGCATGGTGGCTATTGTAGGGCATTCAGGTTCGGGAAAATCAACGCTTGTTGACCTTCTTCCACGTCTTTACGATGTCGTGAATGGCCAGATACTGATTGACGGAACAGACATCAGGGATTACAAAATACATGACCTGCGAAGCCTTATGGGTATTGTAACTCAGGATCCCATTCTTTTTAATGACACATTTTACAATAATATTGCTTTTGGGGTTGAATCGGCAACACCCGAACAAATAACACATGCTGCCATGGTTGCGCATGCACATGAATTCATCATCAATACAGAATCGGGGTATAATACCAACATTGGTGACAGGGGTGGAAAACTATCGGGCGGACAAAGACAACGTATCAGTATTGCCAGGGCAGTATTAAAAAATCCTCCGATCCTTATTCTTGATGAAGCCACCTCATCGCTTGATACCGAATCAGAGAAACTCGTTCAGGATGCTCTTACAAAACTCATGAAAAATCGCACATCTATTGTGATAGCCCATAGAATTTCAACAATAATTAATGCTGATAAGATAATTGTGCTGAAGAATGGTGAAATTATTGAAAGTGGTAATCATGAAGAGCTGATTGAGAAAAACGGCGAATACAGAAAATATTTTGAAATGCAATATTTTGTTGCATGAAAATTGCCTCAAAGAGACAGGTAATAATCATAAACATATTGCTGCAACGATTTGACATATCTGATATACTCCGGTGTTACATCGCCTGTAGAAAAAAGAATTCTTTTTGAAATAAAATCATATCCGAATGACAGACTGTCGGACATCATGGCCATACCATCCATAAATGAGTAGAAAGTATAAGAACCTGAAGATGGT
>CAZBCB010000111.1:0-8452 GCA_964489905.1 uncultured Bacteroidales bacterium | reverse complement strand
AATTATTTATATGTCTTGAAAATCAGCTTTTAGCAATTGTTAAACAATTAAAAACATACGATTGTCAACAAATCTATAAGAAAAAATTTAATTTTGCAAAAATTTTATGAACATATATTACAATCACAATTAATATTTTAATCAATTTTCCAAATACATCTGCATGAATTCCGCATTAATTCGTCAAAAATTCCTTGACTTCTTCAGACAAAAAAGTCATGAAATTGTACCGTCGGCTCCTATGGTAATAAAGAATGATCCGACACTTATGTTTACCAATGCCGGTATGAACCAGTTCAAGGATGTCTTTCTTGGCACTGCTCCGGTTAAGTATCCGCGCATTGCTGATACGCAGAAATGCCTCAGGGTATCAGGCAAACATAATGATCTGGAAGAAGTAGGATATGACGGTTATCATCATACCATGTTTGAAATGCTCGGCAATTGGTCATTTGGTGACTATTTTAAAAGAGAAGCTATTGCCTGGGCATGGGAATTGCTGGTTAATGAATTTAAAATTCCTGCTGAAAGGCTTTATGCCACAGTTTTTGAAGGTAGTCCTGAAGAAAATATCGACAAAGATACTGAAGCCTATTCCATTTGGAAAAATTATCTTTCTGATGATCATATTCTTACGGGTTCCAAAAAAGACAATTTCTGGGAAATGGGTGATTCCGGACCCTGCGGGCCATGTTCTGAAATTCATATCGATCTGAGACCTGATAATGAACGCGAAAAAATCAAAGGGAGTGAACTTGTGAATAAAGGTAATCCGCTGGTAATTGAAATCTGGAACCTCGTTTTTATTCAATATAACCGTAAGGCATCGGGTGAACTTGAACTTCTGCCCAGGAAACATGTTGACACAGGGATGGGGTTTGAGAGATTATGCATGGTGCTTCAGCAAAAGACTTCAAATTACGATACCGATATATTTCAGCCGGTTATTCAGGAAATTGTTTCACTCACAGGTATTTCATACAAGTCTTCTGAAAAAACCGACACAGCTATGCGGGTAATAGCTGACCATCTCCGTGCCATTGCCTTTTCAATTGCCGACGGACAGTTACCTTCAAACACAAAAGCAGGCTATGTTATACGCAGAATTTTACGCAGGGCCGTGCGGTATTATTTTACCTATCTCAATCAGAAAAAGCCAATGATTTTTAAACTTGTTCCTTCACTGGTTTCAGTGATGGGCAATGCATTTCCTGAGATAAAAAGCCAGCAGCAGCTCATTGAAAAAGTAATCAGAGAAGAAGAACTTGCTTTTTTACGGACACTCGAAAGTGGTATCAAAAGGCTCGATCAGATTATTGCCGACAATGTAAGGGAAAAATCAACCATTGTGAGCGGTAAACAGGCATTTGAATTGTATGATACGTATGGATTCCCTCTGGATCTAACCGAACTAATCCTTAAGGAACATACCATGACAGTTAATCGTAAGGAGTTTGATGCAGAAATGGACAAACAAAGGGAAAGATCGAAATCAGCTGCTGCCATTGATACGGATGACTGGGTTGTTGTTGACAATGATGCAGGCGAACAAAAATTTATCGGCTATGACTTTACTGTATCTGACGTAAAAATAACACGTTACCGGAAAGTGAAAACAAAAGATAGCATAATATATCAACTGGTTTTTGACCAGACACCGTTTTATGCTGAAAGTGGCGGACAGGTGGGAGATAAAGGATTTATTACTGATGGCAGAGAAAGGATTGATATTATCAATACAATAAAAGAACATAATCTGAATATTCATATAGCCAAAAAATTACCTGCTGATGTTACTGTTACTTTTAAAGCACATGTTGACCTGCAGGCAAGAAAGGATGCTGAAAGAAATCATTCGGCAACTCATTTATTGCATCATGCATTAAGACAGGTACTCGGAAAACATGTAGAACAAAAGGGTTCACTCGTACATCCTGATTATCTGCGGTTCGATTTTTCACATTTTCAGAAATTGACTGATGAAGAAATACAGAAAGTAGAATCACTTGTTAATGAAATGATCCGTGAAAATATTTCTGCACAGGTTAGTGAGGATACTTTTGATAATGCCAGAAAAATGGGAGCGATGGCTTTATTTGGCGAAAAATATGGCGATTATGTCAGGGTTGTAAAATTTGGCGATTCCATTGAATTATGTGGCGGAACTCACGTGAAAAATACCGGGCAGATTGGCTTCTTTAAAATTATTTCTGAAAGTTCAATTGCTGCAGGTATAAGGCGTATTGAAGCCATTACCGGCAGAAAATATGAACAATATGCTGAAAATCAGGAAAATATAATAAAAGAGCTCAAAACATTACTCGGAAATCCGGCCGACCTGCTGAAGGCTGTTAAAAATATTGTGGCTGAAAAAGCTGAGATGCAGAAAAAACTGGATGGTTTTATTCAGCAGAAGATTAATTCAGTAAAATCAGAATTACTAAGTAACTCACGCAGAGCAGGCAGGATAAAACTTATCAGCGGGATAACAGACAAACTTGATTCGGCAGAGCAGGTGCGCGATCTGGCTTATCAAATCAGAGGACAGGCTGATAATATTTTTCTTGCTCTTGGGGCGGTAATTAATGATAAACCTTTACTTACTGTTATGATGTCAGATAAACTGGTTGAGGAGATGAAACTGAATGCATCCGAAATTATTAAGACAGCTGCAAAAGAAATAAACGGAGGCGGGGGAGGACAGGCATTTTATGCAACTGCTGGTGGTAAAAATATTGAAGGATTGAATCGTGCTGTTGAAAAGGCAGTTGAATTTGCCTTGAAAGGATAGAAAAAACATGTATCATAAAAAAACCCTGTCAATTGCTGACAGGGTTTTTCTATATTTTCCCAAATTTGTTACTTGACTATCTCCATTGAATAATTCCGGATTATTTTTTCAGAATTGTTTTCAGCACTTTATCTTTATCAAGTTTTTTAGTGCAGAAGAACCAATCATAACATTTTATATCTTCTGATTTGCTTTCCATCCGCTCCTTAGCTACCCCGCATGAGCCTGCCGGAGGGACAATCACTTCGTCACCCGGGCGCCAGTCAGCCGGTGTAGCCACTGAAAAAGCATCGGCAGTTTGTAATGCAATAAGCACGCGATAAAGTTCGTCAAAATTTCTTCCAAGGCTTAAGGGATAATAAATAATGGTGCGGATTATGCCCTTAGGGTCAATATAAAACACAGCTCTTACAGCTTTAGTTGAACTTTCACCCGGTTGTATCATCCCGTATTTCCGCGCTACCTCCATAGTAATATCTTCGATAAGCGGAAACTTCACTTCAACGTTCTTCATGCCCTTGTATTCAATTTTCTCCTTTATGGTGCGTAGCCATGCTATATGACTATACAACCCATCAACTGATAAGCCTACCAGTTTGCAGTTAGCTTCTTCAAACTGTTGCTCCATGTGAGCAAACGTAATAAATTCCGAAGTACAAACCGGTGTGAAGTCAGCCGGGTGACTGAACAATATCACCCATTTTCCTGAGTAATCAGCAGGGAAATTGATTTCACCCTGAGTGGTAACTGCCTTAAATTGCGGTGCTTTATCACCAATTCGTGGCATAGGCATTACTTGCATTTCTTGTTTTTCTTCCATAGTCTTTAAATTATTAATTGTTATTGAATTGAAATTTTTTTCTTCTTGTTTGTTAAACTGATGATTACTTATTCTGTGATTTTAATGATGTAACAAACCTGCCGGTTATTTGCAGCTTTATGTCCTCAATATTAAAATCAGGAATTTTTTTGTTGCTGAAGTAATTTTCAATTAATCTGTCAAGTTCCTGATCATAATAGTCTTCGATACGGTCTGATTCAGCACAATATAGATGATGATGCTTCCGGGTCTGAAAATCGTATCGTATTATTCCGTTATCAGTCAGCACCTTTTTGCATATATTTCTGGAAACAAAAACATCCAGAACATGATAAACAGTGCCCAATGCAATTGAAGGGAAATCTGCCCTGATATAATCGAAAATATTTTCTGCTGTTGGATGAATCCTGAGCGCTGACAATGCATTCAGCACAGCAAGTCTTTGAGGCGTAACTTTTAATCCGTGCTGCGTGAGCATTTGCTTTATATCAGTGAAATTCATTTTTTCATTATAAAATTAAATTATTCTTAAATAAGAATAATTCAAATTTACATCAATTTCATAATAAATGCAACAAAACGTGTAAAAAATTAAAAAAAGCCTATCTAATAGGAAATAACTAAATAAATTATAGTAATATTAGAAGGATAATCAGGAATGGCGAAAAGCTTCAATAACCTCGGCGGGTGCCTGAACAAGCTCAACCAATACTCCCTCACTGCACAACGGAAACTGTTCATTTCCTTTGGGATGGATAAAGCAAATATCATAACCTGCGGCTCCTTTACGTATGCCACCGGGTGTAAATCTCACTCCCTGTGAGGTAAGCCATTCCACTGCCCCGGGCAGATTGTCAACCCATAAGCCAATGTGATTAAGTTTTGGTTCATGTACTTTTGGAGCTTTCTCAGGATCAAGCGGTTGCATAATATCCACTTCAACGGCAAAAGGTCCTTTACCAATGCTAAGGATATCTTCGTCAACATTTTCCCTTTCACTTTTAAAAGTGCCTGTTTTTTGAAGACCCAGCAGATCTATCCAGAATTTCTGGAGCTTCTGCTTGCTTTCATTACCAATGGCAATATGCTGAATGCCTAAAATGTTAAATGGTCTCATATAAAATAATAAGGAATAATTTGCGAAAATAATCATTTCGGCATTAATACTATATTTGAAATTGAATTTCCGGTAAATTTGCCCGAAAATAAATTGCAAACATGAAGAAAACGATAGCAATATTACTCAATGTTATTCCGCGTCCATGGCTGATAAGGCTAAGTCAGCCTGTTATGTTTTTTACATCTGTTTTCTTAAAGGGCACCAATGTTGAATGCCCTGTTTGCGGGGGCAGTTTTTCCCGGTTTCTTCCGTATGGCTATAATAAAGTGAGACAGGGCGTTTTGTGCCCGGGCTGTTTTTCCCTTGAGCGTCACCGGCTTTTATGGTTATATCTTAAAAACAAAACCGGTTTTTTTAAAAACCAGTTAAAAGTTTTGCATATTGCGCCTGAACAGTGCTTTTACTCTCGTTTCCGCAAAATGGGTAATCTTGATTACGTTACCGCCGACCTGAATTCACCTCTTGCTGATGTTAAACTTGATGTGCAGCGTATTCCGTTTGCAGATAATTCATTTGATGTTGTTATCTGTAACCATGTACTTGAACATGTTCCCGATGACCGGAAAGCGATGTGTGAGATTCTGCGAATATTAAAACCCGGGGGTTTTGCGATTCTTCAGGTACCAGTGGATATTACGCTTGAGACTACATACGAAAATCCTGCCATTGTTACACCCAAGGAAAGAGAATTACATTTCAGACAGAAAGATCATTTTCGTCTCTATGGGCGTGATTATCTTCAACGGCTTAAAGAATGCGGATTTGTTTTGCGTGATGCAAATTACCTTGAGCAGCTTGATGATGCAGTTATTCAAAAATACAGGCTGCCGTCAGATGAATATATGATAGCTTTTTATAAGGCTGGTTAAGAATTACGGCTATACCTGATTTTTTGTTAATCAGTTATTTAATGCCCTTTTTATACCAGGTCGATAATACCATTTAAAATATATTTGGGCCTGTACGGGAAAACATCAATAATTTCTCTGGTAGTGATTCCGCTGAGTACAAGCACAGTGTCGATATCCGATTCAATACCTGCAACAATGTCTGTATCCATACGGTCGCCAATGATAACCGATTCCTCGCGGGTAGTTCCGATTTTTTTCAATGCATTTCTCATCATAAGCGGATTTGGCTTACCAATAAAGTAAGCCTTTTTACCGGTGGCAATTTCAATAGGGGCA
Source organism: uncultured Bacteroidales bacterium (assembly GCA_964489905.1). Classification (GTDB taxonomy): domain Bacteria; phylum Bacteroidota; class Bacteroidia; order Bacteroidales; family UBA10428; genus UBA5072. Next base: position 2,534 of record CAZBCB010000111.1, on the reverse strand, counting down.
ATAAGTGCTTTCGTGGCTGGTACTATTCCATGTTCGCCGGGACCGGTGATATCCGGATTTGTCCCAATGAGCCTGGCTCCCTTCAACACCATATTTATTGCTTTTTCAATTATCTCGTATGAATAACTGCGCGTTTCGCCTATAACTACATAGTCCGGATCGACATTGTTCATTGTGTAACCCACATTGTATAATGCATTGATTAAACCGGCATCGCCCACAATGTATGCGCTTCCATTGGGTTTCTGATTGTGAAGAAACATGGCTGTTGCCAGAGCACTGGTATAAAATACATCCTGCGATACATTCACGCCAAGCCTGTGCAGCTTTCGTTGTAATTCTTCCGGGGTCCTTTCGCTTGAATTTGTGAGGAACAAAAATTTTTTTTCTGCTTTTGTCAGCCAGCTTACAAATTCCTTAACACCAGGCAATAATTTGTTGCCATGGTATATAACACCATCCATGTCAATAATGAAAGAGTTTTTGGTTTTTATGGCATCTAAAATTCTTTTATCAGGCATCTCTTATGCAAATTAATTGATTTTCTTATGGCTATTGTTAATATTAATAAATCATGCAGGTAATAATAGAATGGGCAGGATTGGTAATGGTTATGGCTTTTTTATCGATACAAAGGTTAAAAGCCACAGATCTGTCAGTTTTGTTCAGAACAATTACTGCAATTTTTCCGTCAGGATTAATGAAAGCTGTTGCCAGCAGATCATCGGAGGTTGATGAACAGGCTGCTCTTTTTGCCCCCGGGCGTATGAATTTTGAAAAATGACCAATGTAATAATATGAATTCATATACTGAAGCTTCCCGGTTTTTGTATCGGCAATAATCGGAGCAAGGCAGTAATTCCCTGCATGGTTGGGTCCTCCGGTTTCGTCGAGCAGAATATTCCAATCAGTCCAGCCACAGGTGAAATTATTGAAATCCATAATCATAGCTTCGGCATATTTTTCTCCCCAGTACCAGTTTAATACCTCAGAGGGACTATACGGATAGCCGCATCCTTCGGAAAACAGCAGTTGTTTGTCGGGAAAAGCATCGTGTACCAGCTTTATATTATTAAAGTGGTCTCCCATGTACCAGTGAAATGCCGTACCCCAAACATATTTTGCAGCTTCCGGATCACTAAGTATGCTGTTTGCGCGATGGAATACAATGTCACGGTTATGATCCCAGATCATTATTTTTAAATGCGAAAAATTAGATTTTTCTATACGTGGGCCAAGAAAATCCCGCACAAACCTTAATTCATCTTCGGCTGAATAAATACAGGATTCCCATCTTTGCACAGCAAGTGGTTCGTTTTGTATTGTAAAGCCCCAGAAGGCTATCCCCTCCTGCTGATAGGCTTCAAAAAACCTGACGTAATATTCGGCCCATACTTTCAGATATTCAGGTTTAATTTTCCCACCGTGCAACATGTCATTATTGGTTTTCATCCAGGCCGGAGGGCTCCATGGAGAAGCAAACAACTTAAGCCTGCTTCCTGATTTTTCAATGGCCTTTTTTATCAATGGAATTCTGTATTTAAGGTCATGTGCGATTGAAAAATCTGATAAGAGCGTATCGCCTGGCGTCGGAGCATAAGAATAACTCTCTGATGAAAAGTCACAACTATTAATATGAGTACGGCATAATGAATAACCAATCCCTTTGATCGAATCAAAATATGCATTCAGAATTTCTTCCTGAACAACAGCTGGCATTTTATAAAACGTTTCAGCAGCTGCATCGGTTATTGCACCGCCAATACCTTCAAGTGTCTGAAAAGTCTTATGGTAATCAATTATAACTGCCGGAAATTGCTCTGTTGGCTGTTCAAAATCATGAAATATCAGGGTGTCTTTAGTTGTGAGCCTGTCTGCAGTAGCCTTTGCTGTAAGAACTATTCCGGCTTTTTCTATTTTTATGTTGGCTAAAGGTGCATTGCCTGAATCAGGTGTACCAGTTTTAACAGATTCATGTGAATTACATCCGGTAATCATCATATAAGTAAATAATACCGGCAGACAATACTGATAAAATCTTAACAAAATGTTTTTCATATAGTTAAAGTCAAATAAATATTTAAAACAATATTAATCAATATTTTCTGATTACTTTATCCCAAATTCGTCAACAGAAAAAATCTATTGAAGAACCAACTAACAAAATCTAATTATTCCGGCGTTCCGGAATGAAAGATTTTGATAAGTGGGAATCTCCGGGTAAGTCAATAGAAACAACATGTTTATATAATTATTGTGTTTTTATCGACTAATCCCGGTTTATATATTCAAAGGTGCAGCATGACAATTTTAAAACGGTTTAAAAATAAGAAAACAAAATCAGATTTGAAAGTGTGTTTCGGCAAAGCTACAGGAATTGATATTTTTAGCCTAAATTCGTCTATTGATTTTATCAAATGAAGGGAAAGCAAATAGAAACAACATGTTTACATATTTATTGTGTTTCTGATGACTAATCTCCTCTAAAAATAATATTTCAAATGCAAACTTGAATAATAAAATCTAAATTTCCT
>CAZBCB010000110.1:0-8558 GCA_964489905.1 uncultured Bacteroidales bacterium | reverse complement strand
AATCTTTTTAAATCTGTCAGACACTTTCAAAAGTGTCTGACAGATTTAAAGATTTAAGATTTAATTTTAGACTTAAAATAATAAATATAACTAAAAAAAGATAAAACATATCTAAAAACGATTTAGGCAAAAATACCTATTCATTTTTGGTAAAATATCCGATTTCTTTCCTTATTAACGATATGTACATTTGAGTGGAAAAATTTCAATTCCATGGCAGCTGATTATATAAAAATGCTGGAAGAAGATATACGGATTAAAGAAGGACTTACAGCCTGCATCAATTGTGGTACATGCACTGCTATTTGTCCGGCAGCAAATTTTTATAATTATGATCCGAGGTTTATTGTTGACATGGTTCAAACCAGAGATAATGATAAAATTTATGATTTGCTCACCGGTGATGTAATATGGTATTGTGGTGAATGCATGTCATGCAAAACAAGATGCCCGCGCGGAAATGCACCTGGCTTGATTATTATGGCATTAAGAAATTTATCCATTCGTAGCGGCTTATTTACCCATTCTGAAAAGGGTCGTCAGGTTCTTGCTATTAAACGCTCAATTGGCCACTGGATTCTTAAATACGGCTATTGTCTTTACCGTGAAGAAATGACATTGGAAGATCATCCTGAACAAGGGCCTTCCTGGGAATGGCAGAACAATCACCTTGAAGATCTTTTACCTCTTTTTGGCACACAGTATAAAGGAGACAAAGGGGCTTTAAGAAAAATATCTGATGATTCACTAAAGGAGCTTAATGCCATATTTGAAGTTACCGGAGGCCTCGATTTTTTCAATAATATTGAAAAACAATCAGAAGAAAAGGCAAAGGAAATGAATCTTGAATTTGATGAGCGTATGAATTGCGGTTATATGCATGAAATTTACAACAAAAGTAGTGATTATCATTACAAAAGGTAATAATTATGAAAATTGAAGGAAAGAAACGGCTGTGGAGAGAGTATCAAAAAGAAATTGCTGAAGATCATTATTATTTTGCCAGAAGTTGTGTTCGTCAGCAGATTTTTCCGGGAGCTGAACAGATGTGCGTTAAAATATTACAAAATGATCTTGAAAAAGATATCTTTGACGATCCTGCACATACAACATGCACAGGTATTGGATATCATACAGATGTTGTCCCTCTTGAAACCATCATGACTGTTGTTGCTCGGCAGTTTGCCATGATGACGAGCGCGGGTTATGAAAATTTTGCCGTATCATGTATCACTTCATTTGGCATTTATACTGAAATACTCGAAACATGGCATCATTTTCCTGAAACTGAAGAAAAAACAAGGGAATACCTTAAAAAAGCGACAGGCAGGGAATTTAAGATACCGGCCAATCTTGCGCATACAAGTGACATATTTTTTAAATTCAGACATGAAATTGCACAAAAAGCCAGATACAGGCTCATTAACCATAAAACAGGTGAACCTTTAAGAGTAGTTGAACATATTGGTTGTCATTATGCAAAAATGTTTCCGCATAAAGGCGTTGGCGGAGCAGAATACCCTTATGTTCTGGCCGGTCTTGCCGAAGCCCTGGGTGGTGAAATTGTAGATTATCCTGAACGAAGACACTGTTGTGGTTTCGGTTTCAGACAATATGTGGTAAAGGCCAACAGGGGTTATTCCATTTCAGCATCTAAAATTAAACTGGAGTCAATGCAGCCTTACAAACCTGACCTGATTATTACCAATTGCCCCGGTTGCACAGTATTTCTTGATCGCTGGCAATATGTTATTGGCGAAATGGAGGGAAAAACTTACGGAGAAAATGGTTATGGAATACCTGTGTTGACATTTGAAGAACTTGCTGCGATTTGTCTGGGATACAGTCCGTGGGAAATCGGATTGCAAATGCATAATGTTGGTCCTGAACCATTACTCAGAAAAATGGGAGTTCCTTTTGACCCGTCCAGGAAATATCTTGGAGCGGGAGGAAAAAATATCGGAATTCCTGATAAACCTAAAGTACTGGTAGTTGAATAAACTGAAAAACAATATATTATGAAAAGCATTGCTGTAATAGGAGGAGGGGTAGCAGGACTTGAAGCTGCTGCCAAGCTTTCAAGAATGGGTTTTTCGGTAACACTGATTGAAAAAACCGATCAGCTTGGCGGGAAACTTAACAAATGGCATGCCCTTTTCCCATCGCTGCGGCCTGCAGAAGAAGTTCTGAGCGGACTTAAAAACAGAGTTCAGCTTGGTATTAATATTCTTTTAAATACTGAAGTCGAACAAATTGAAAAAGATGATGACGGTTTTGCCATCGGTCTTAACCAGAACAGAATGATTACTGCACATGCCATATTACTGGCAACAGGCTTTGATATTTTCAATGCCAGTAAAAAAGAAGAGTACGGACACGGCATATATGATAACGTGATAACATCAGTGGAACTTGAACAGGCTTTCAAAACAGGCATTGTTAAGACAGTTCAGGGGAAAACACCCAAAAGAATTGCTTTTATACATTGTGTAGGCTCGCGTGATGAAAAAGCCGGAAACCTTCATTGCTCAAAAGTTTGTTGTGTTACCGGTGTCAAACAGGCAATTGAACTGAAAGGAATGATCCCCGACAGCGAAATATACATGTTTTATATGGACCTTAGGATGTTTGGGCGCCATTTCGAAGAACTTTATAAAGAAGCACAGGTCAAACATCATATCCAGTTTATCCGTGGCCGTTTATCAGAAGCTTTTGAAAACCAGGATCATTCTGTGATGATAAAAATTGAAGATACCTTACTTGCACGTCCTCTGAAAATGAATGTTGATTTACTGGTATTGCTCGTTGGAATGCAGCCTTCAACCAGTATCAATAAAATCATTAATGACCTTGAACTCGAAAAAGAAAAAGATGGATTCCTGAAACAGGCAGACAAACACCTTGCTCCTCATAAAACAAACGTCCCCGGTGTTTTTGTGATAGGAGCCGCAAGCGGGCCCAAAACCATTGAAGAAACTGTTAATGAAGCAGGTGCTGTTACTTTTGAAATTGCTGATTACCTGCAAAACATAGTGGCAACAAAAATGCTCAAAAACGAAAGCTTTTTTATATGATTGAATTTGGTTTTAGCATACAAACCAACAGGCAAATTGACTTTGACCGGAATACAAGGCAGTTATATAAATACGTCCGGAGAAAAGAACCCTCTATTGACTGGTGCATGAGTTGTGGCACATGTGCCTCAGGATGCACTGCCGGATATTCATCTGATTTCAGTCTGCGCCGTATGATTTTAATGGCCCGCAGGGGTGAAGAGGAAGAAATCAGAACTAATATTTTCCGTTGCAGGTTTTGTGGCAAATGCCTCAATGCCTGTCCCCGTGGCGTGAACACACGTAATATTATATACTGGATGCAACAAGCTGTAAAAAATACCCAAATACTATGAAATTCGATTATTTTGTATTGCCCTTTTCATTGGGCCTGGCTTTCTTGTTTATTTACCTTACCATAACATACACCCGATGGTTTCTGCATCTGGAGAAACCCGACAGAATTGCAATACGCAAAGGCTTTCTGAGTACCAGAATGTTTACGGCATTATGGGAAATAATCCGTGAAAGTCTTTTACACCGTAACATATTCAGAAAAAACCTGTTACTGGGATTCATGCATATGAGCCTGGCTTTCGGCTGGTTCCTGCTTATTGCCATCGGTAACCTCGAAGGCCGCATATACGAACCAACAGCAGTTAACATGCCTTATGTGCCCATATTTTTTAAGTTTTTCTACGCTAACCCACATCCTTTTACGTTACATAAATTGTTTTCATTCGTCATGGACTTGCTGCTTCTGCTGGTGTTATCAGGTGTCATACTTGCATGGGGCAAAAGAATAGTATCAAGAGCTTTCGGCATGAAACGTACCACAAAACTTTCATGGGGTGATAAAATGGCTATGATTTCATTATGGCTTATTTTTCCTCTGCGATTACTGGCAGAAAGCCTTGCACATGCCTTATATGGTACCGGCGATTTTCTCACCGGAACTGTTGGCAATTTTCTGGGCAATTATTTACCTGCTTCAGCTTTGTTTTATCCTGCATGGTGGGCTTATTCTCTTTCACTTGGTGTATTTTTCGTTGCCTTACCTTTTTCACGCTACATGCATATACCAACTGAAGTAGTACTTATTTTCTCACGGCATTTCGGACTTAAAGAAAAAGACTACCGCACACCAGTTACTGATGTTGAAATTCATTCATGTTCACGTTGTGGTATATGCATTGATGCCTGTCAGCTTGCTTTCGCCGGAGGAATTAACAATGTGCAATCAGCATACCAGTTACGGGCTATAAGATATAATCAGATTGACCCGTCTGAATTGCTCAACTGTATGATGTGCGGCCGTTGTGAAAATGCCTGCCCGGTAGGAATAAACATTAAAAGCATAAGGCTTATAAGCCGGAATGAACTCAACGGTTATCCTGTAAACCCGCGTGAATATTCCATAAAGGATATTAATCCCGTTAAGGCAGATGTAATTTATTTCGGAGGCTGTATGACACACCAGACACCAGCAATAAAAAAATCGATGATAAAAATAATGCGTGCAGCTGATGTCAATTTCTGGTTTATGGACGAACAGGGAGGTATTTGTTGCGGAAGACCATCAATATTAGCAGGCCACATGCAACAGGCAAAAGCTATTATTGAAAATAATATAAGGTTAATTAAGCAAAGTGGCGCCAAAACTTTTGTCACATCCTGCCCTATTTGTTATAAAGTATTCAAACAAGATTATAATCTCGATATTACCGTATTGCATCATACTCAGTTTATAAATAATCTTATAAACACCAACAAATTAAAAGTTGCGTTTAATGGCCATACCGCTGTTTACCACGATCCATGCGAATTGAGCCGTGATATTAAGGTGTATGAAGAACCCCGGAGCGCCCTCGGAAAAGTTGTACATCTGTCTCAAAATACTTACGAAAAGGATAATTCGTTATGCTGTGGCGGAAGCCTTGCCAATCTTACGATATCAATGGAAAAGCGTCTGGAAATCACTCTTGATACTTATAACAAGCTGACCAAACTCCATCCGGATTATCTGGTAACATCATGCCCGCAATGCAAAAAGACTTTTGAAAGAACAGCAAATATGCCGGTTATTGATTTCGCTGAACTGATTTTGCAGGGAGTGCAACACGCAAATATACTACAGCAAGGAGGCACATGGCAAAAAGAAAAAAGTAAAACAGAAATAAAAAAACAAGTCCTTACTACCGCAGGTTGATTATTTCTTTAAAATAATCCCAAATTCGGCAATTGACTTCAATTGACGAATCTCGGATTTTACTTTTCAGATGTTTGCTTGCTAAGTAAACATAATATTGATTATTTTCGTATAATATTTATGTCCTGTTCAATTTTTAAGACAAATTTGATTTATGGTTTTACTCTCAAGTAAGAATTTATTATCATTGATTAAATGGGCAAAATTCATATTGGTTATTTTAACACTGAGCCAGTTTAATCATCCCTGTTTTTCCGCTGAAATTAAACTTGAAGCCGAAAATGCATCATTAACAGGTGTTTCCAAATCAACATCTTATGCCGGATACTCGGGGACCGGTTATGTTTCCGGTTTTGATAACAGCACTGATAAAATTACATTTACTTTTAATGCCACAAGTGGATTGTATGATTTACTCATTGGTTTTTGCACGCCAAACGGTGAAAAAGGTTATGAACTTGTTGTAAACGGCAGCAGTTCGACCGGTATGTTCACTTATTCAAACACATTCAAGGAAGCTAATGCAGGCAAAGTATTCCTTAATGAAGGGCAAAATGTAATAATTATAGGCAATGGCTGGGGATGGTTTTATATTGATTATATCAGGCTTCTTCCCGCAGTGACTTACCCTCCATTAAAACCATCACAGGGATTAAGCGATAGTATGGCCACTCAATCAGCTAAAGATTTATATGCATGGTTATCCGGACTTTATGGTCAAAAAGTACTTTCAGGACAATTCGGGCTTGAGGATTTGCAATATATTAAAACAGTCACCGGCCATACCCCTGTTATTGCAGGCTTTGACCTGATTGAATATTCACCTTCACGAATTGAATATGGTTCAAATCCTACAGGGCAGGTTGAGTCATGGATAAACTGGGAAAACGATAAAGGTTGCATAATCAACCTGATGTGGCACTGGAACGCTCCTACAGACCTTATAAACACTGCAGGAAAGGAATGGTGGAGAGGCTTTTATACCGAAGCGACAACATTTGATATAGCATTAGTTTTAGCCGACACAACATCAGTAAAATATAGCCTTTTAATTCGTGATATAGATTCAATAGCTCATCAGTTAAAAAAATTCAGTGATGAAAATATACCTGTCTTATGGCGGCCACTGCACGAAGCATCAGGCGGATGGTTCTGGTGGGGTGCCAAAGGACCTGCACCGTTTATCCAACTTTGGCGTTTAATGTATGACCGCATGGTAAATTATCATCAGTTGCATAATCTTATCTGGGTATATACTGCAGGAGATCCTGACTGGTATCCCGGGGATGATGTTGTGGATATTGTGTCACTTGATATTTATACATCAGCAGGATCATCAATGAGCGCCGATTGGGAAAATATCCAGGCTGAATTCAACGGCAAAAAAATAGTTGCGTTATCTGAAAGTGGCACACTGCCTGTAGCTGATAAAATAAGACTATTTAATACGTGGTGGTCATGGTTTGCGGTGTGGCAGGGAGATTTTATCCGTAATGCCAATCAAACTGACCTAATAGCATTATACAATGACAATGACATCCTGACTATGGAAAAAATCGGAAACTGGCGTACCTATTCTTCTTTAAAATATAACCATAATGACAGATTACACAATAATGAACTGTATGCATTTTATAACCCTGTTTCAGGATCAGTTTATATCAGTTATGATTTTCAACCTGGACTGAACTATATCATACAGGTTTTCAATATGCAGGGAACATGCTTTTACCGCAGGTTATATAATTCTTTACAATTAAATGGCAGATTTGTTGAAATCCCTGTGGGACAATTTCATGATGGCATCTATATCATAACTGTCAATAATGATATATCACAGGTTTCTTGTAAGTTTTCCCTAATGAAGTAATTCCGACAGATACATAAAAACAACCTCTATTTTCTTTTCCCTGCATCAACCCATTCTTTTCCTGTATTGATGGGATCTGCCAGGATCGAACTGGCGACCTAACCAACTGAGCTAAAACATCCTTTTTATTAACCTTGAATTTTGGCTGTTCTTGTGGGATCTGCCAGGATCGAACTGGCGACCTTATGCCTGTCAAGCATACGCTCTGAACCAACTGAGCTAAGACCCCTTTTTAATTAGTTTAGCAAATATATAAAATTAAAAAAAATAACAGATAATGATGCGCAATATTAACTGTAACTTGATGCGTCCCAGCAATGTGTACAGAGTTTTTCCTTTGGCAAACCAATAGCAGAAACAAGATCGTCAAGTTTTTGAAATTTTAGGGTGGTTATATTAAGCCTTTTCCTGATTTTTTCAATCATTGCATGGTGTTTCTCTGATGAATTGTCGAGATAAACATCGTAATTCACATCTTCAGTACCTTCTATCTCAGCCACAGCCTTTCTGCCAGCGAGGTCAAGTGAAGAACGTGAATTGGAAAAATTTAAAAATTCACACGGAAACAATAAAGTCGGACATGCTATTCGCATGTGCACCTCAGCAGCTCCTTCGTCAAAAAGCTTTTTAGTGTTGTCCTTAAGCTGGGTACCTCTTACAATGGAATCATCACAAAATATCATCTTTTTCCCGTTAATCATATCACGTATGGGAATAAGTTTCATCCTGGCTATAAAATCGCGTTGTGTCTGATCCTGTGGCATAAAACTTCGTGGCCATGTAGGAGTGTACTTAACAAAAGCACGGTAATATGGTAATTTACGTGCATTACTATAACCAATGGCATGACCAATTCCTGAGTCAGGTATTCCCGAAACAAAATCCACCCCGACATTGTCATTTGAAGCGAGTGCAGCACCACAACGGTACCTGCAAAATTCAACATTAATGCCTTCATATACTGAGGCGGGGTATCCATAATATACCCATAAGAAAGAACAAATTTGCATACGCTTTCCCGGAGGTATGAGCTGTTCATAACCATCCTGGGTAATCTTAACTACTTCTCCCGGCCCCAGTTCATGCTCAATTTCATAACCAAGATTAGGAAAAGAAACCGATTCGCTTGTAACAGCCCATGCATTTTCTTTTTTGCCAATAACGACAGGCGTACGGCCCAGTTTATCACGGGCAGCAATAATACTATCGCTGGTAAGAATGAGAACAGAGCATGAACCTTTAATATGATCAAAAACATTAATAATGCCTTCAGCATACGACTCCTTTTCCGCAATAAGCATAGCTACAAGCTCCGTCTGATTAATACCAATGCCCGACATTTCACTGAAATGCCTGCATTGTTTTAATGCCCTTTTTTCAAGTTCAGCAAAATTGCTTATTTTACCAACAATAGCAAGCGCAAACG
>CAZBCB010000109.1:6479-8584 GCA_964489905.1 uncultured Bacteroidales bacterium | reverse complement strand
ATATAAACGATTTAGCCTCTTTTTACATTTTTTCATTAAAAACAGTATCTTCTGGCTCAGAAACCATTATCCAGCATAACAAGGATTAAGACATTTGTTTCGTTTGTGGCTTTGATGTAAAAATGTACTCAGAAACCATTATCCAGCATAACAAGGATTAAGACGTTAATAACACTTGATTTTCTCTTTTTTATTAAAACTCTCAGAAACCATTATCCAGCTCCCGATAGCTATCGGGAAAGGATTAAGACTCATCTAAAAATAGAACGAGGACGTCCTCAATCCCTCAGAAACCATTATCCAGCTCCCGATAGCTATCTCCCGATAGCTATCGGGAAAGGATTAAGACTGAGAGGTTCGAACTTTAAAAACATAAAGATTAACTCAGAAACCATTATCCAGCTCCCGATAGCTATCTCCCGATAGCCATCTCCCGATAGCCATCTCCCGATAGCCATCGGGAAAGGATTAAGACAATAAATGTTCGATGGATGCATCGAAATTGCTTTGACTCATAAACCATTATCCAGCTCCCGATAGCCATCTCCCGATAGCTATCGGGAAAGGATTAAGACGCTCAGTTCTTCTTTCATTTGCTTCTTTTTATGATTTCTCAGAAACCATTATCCAGCTCCCGATAGCTATCTCCCGATAGCTATCTCCCGATAGCTATCGGGAATCTATTTCCACATTTGTCCACCATTTATGTACAATACTATACCCGGAATGGCGCCAGGGTTAATAACTTTAACTTTGAATATTATTATTTCAGGTGGACAATTTTAAAACTGTTGTTAATAATGGTGATTGCAGAGCTCTCTGGTTGGTTCATTAAGCTTAAAAAGAAAGTAAAATTCAGATTCAAAGGTGGATATTCAGGTGTATTCATGTCTGTTTTTTCTTTTTTAATTTTTGATTTCAATAACCTGATAGGCCAGCCTTTGGTTCATGATCCTGTTATGATTAAGCAGGATAGCGTTTATTATGTATTTTGCACAGGCTGGGGTATCTCGGTCATGTCATCAACTGACTTAATTAACTGGAAACCTGAAAAACCGGTTTTTGAAAAGGCACCTGAATGGGCTGTTAATGCTGTACCTGATTTTAAAGGTCATATCTGGGCGCCTGATATAACTTTTCATAATGGTAAATATTATCTGTTTTATTCTGTTTCTGCCTTTGGTAAAAATACTTCGTGCATAGGTCTGGCAACAAATTCCACTTTGCACCCTGAAGATCCGGCTTTTAAATGGCACGATCATGGGATGATTCTCCGGTCGGTTCCCGGCCGTGATTTATGGAATGCCATTGATCCTAATCTGGCTTTTGATGAAAAAAGCACACCGTGGCTGGTATTTGGTTCATTCTGGAGCGGAATAAAACTGGTAAGACTTAGTGAAGATTTATTATCAGTTGCTGAGCCGCAGGAATGGTACACTGTTGCAAAACGTCCCCGTGATTTTAAAACTGATGACACTGATCCCGGTGAAGGCGCTATTGAAGCTCCTTTTATCTTTAAAAAGGGTAAGTATTTCTACTTATTTGTTTCATACGACTTTTGCTGCCGGGGTATTAATAGCAATTATAAAATAATGGTTGGCAGGTCAGAAAAAATTACCGGTCCTTATTATGACAAAACCGGTATAAGGCTTGATCAAGGTGGTGCAACTCTTGTGCTTGAAGGAAATAATACATGGCCTGGTGTTGGCCATAATTCAGCCTATACATTTAATGGAGCTGATTATATGGTTTTTCATGCGTATGATGCATCAGATAACGGAAAACCAAAATTACTCATAAGAAAAATTCAATGGGACAGTGAAGGATGGCCTTTGGTTAATCTTGAAGAATAAGACCGGAGATAATGATTATAAATTTAAATACTTAAAAATAAAGATTATGACACGTCTTATTAAAACATTTTTTTATGTTGGTTTAATTTTTTTAAACAGCATGTTTCTTTCTGCACAAAAAGCAGTTATAAAAATTGATATAGACCGGAAAATCGGTGAAATCAACAGAAATATATACAGTAATTTCACTGAACACCTGGGTCGCTGTATATATGGCGGTATATACGAGCCCGGATCGCCTCTGGCAGATCA
>CAZBCB010000109.1:0-6469 GCA_964489905.1 uncultured Bacteroidales bacterium | reverse complement strand
GATGGTTTCAGGAAAGATGTCCTTGAGGCAGTAAAAGACCTGAATGTTTCCCTGTGCCGTTATCCCGGAGGTAATTTTGTATCCAACTACCATTGGCTTGATGGTGTCGGGCCTAATCGTATCCCAAGAATGGAACTGGCATGGGCACGATTAGAAACCAATCAGTTTGGCACAGATGAATTCATGAAATTCTGCAAAAAAACAGGCATTGAGCCTTATTTTTCAGTTAATATGGGTACCGGTACCATTGAAGAGGCACAGCAATGGGTTGAATATTGTAATGTTAAAGAAGGCCCGTATTATGCTGAATTGCGTAAAAAAAATGGTTATTCCGAACCTTATGGCATTAAATACTGGAGCCTTGGTAATGAAATGGATGGTTTCTGGCAGATGGGTCATCTGAATGCTGAAGATTATTGTAAAAAAGCCCGGGAAGCTGCCAAATTGATGAAATTAACTGATCCGGATATCAAACTTATTGCTGCCGGATCATCAAATTACAGACCCGACGCCGATCCTGATGAATGGAATGAAACCATTATCCGCGAACTTCGTGATGTGGTTGACTATATTGCCCTGCATATTTATGTCGGTAATCCTGAAAACAATTACTACAACTTTTTGGCAACTCCATTGGTGCTGGAAGAAAGAACAAGAATAACAAGAGGTATTATTGATAAATATATGCAGAAATCGCATAGAGGAAACCGGCCTCCGATGTATATAGCATGGGATGAGTATAATGTCTGGTATCGTGCCCGCACCGATGAATCTATGCAAGGTACACGAGCACTTGAAGAACACTATAATCTTGAGGATGCATTGGTGATAGCCGGTTTCCTTAATGCTTTTGTGCGTAATGCTGACATTGTTAAGATGGCTAACATGGCACAATTGGTTAACGTTATTGCTCCCATTTATACCAGTGAGACTGATATGTTCAAACAAACCATTTATTACCCGTTGCAGCTTTTTGCCAATAATATGCATGGTACATCACTTGATGTGTTTGTTGATTGCGAAAAATATAATACTGATGAATTTTTTATCGGCCTGGGCGAAAGTAAAACCAGACAAACTAATGTTCCATATCTCGATGTTTCTGCAGCTTATAAAGACGGCGAAATTACTGTTTGTGTGGTTAACCGTAATAAAGATAAAGCAATAACAACAGATATTATCAGCCAGAAAGGTGTATTTTCGGGGAATTTTAAAGTATTTGAAATCAATGGTCCTGATATTAAATCGATGAATGATTTCGGGAAAGAACTGGTTAAAACACAGAATAAACCTGACATAAAAGCAAAAGGCACAACTTTAACCTATACCTTCCCTCCTCATTCGGTTACCATGCTGAAGGGCCGAATTGAATAATGATTATATTTTTATATATCTTTCAGATATTTACCTAAGTAATTGTTAAATTTACAATATAATTCAGGTTGGTTTGATGTGTTTTAAAAGTGTAACCACATACGCTGCAATATTTGGGGCAATTATTATTTTAAATGCCTGCAGAAAAGGACATACCGATGATCCTGATGACCCTTCTGAAGATACTGTAGATTATATCTGTTCAGGTGAAACCGCAGATGTGCAGAGCATAAATGATACTTATTATGACAAGTCAAGCTTTGATAATGTCTATCAATGGGGGCCTTATAACGTACACGACCCTTCTGTAATTTTTAACGGCAGTTGCTATTACTGTTTTTCAACTGATGTTATGTATGGCCTGCCTATTTTACGAAGCGGACTTCAGATAAGGACATCACATGATTTGTTTTCATGGGAATTCAAGGGTTGGGCATTTAACGGACAGCCTTCCTTAGCTGTTGATTATATTACCTCAAACGGCGGTACACCGGTTGATAACGTATGGGCACCATATATAATCAAAATAAATGATACGTTCCGTCTTTACTATTCACAGGCATCGGATAAATCAAAACTGAGTGCAATAGGGCTTGCCACCAGCAAAATGATAAAGGGTCCATGGATTGAAAAAGGACTTGTGGTTACTTCAAAAGAAAATATTACCATGCCAAATGCTATAGACCCCACTGTAATAGTTGACAATTCAGGTAAGCACTGGATGTTTTACGGCTCTTCATGGGACGGTATCTATATTCTGGAGCTTGACCCCGAAACAGGGTTGGCTAAAACACCCGGTTCAAAGGGGAAAAGGATTGCACACAGGGGGTTTACTAATAATGTGATGAACGGAAATATTGAAGCTCCTGAAATTATTTATAATCCTGATTTTAACAAATATTACCTCTTTATATCATACGACTGGCTTGAGACAAAATATAACGTAAGGGTAGGGAGGGCTGATAAAGTTGACGGGCCCTATTATGATTACAACGGCACCGATTTGAATACTTATGCCGACAATATCCCCATGATTATTGCCCCGTATGCTTTTATCGGACATAGTGGATGGCAGGGAACAGGGCATTGTTCTGTTTTTGAAAATAACGGCCAGTATTACATTGCTCATCAGGGACGTCCTGCTGTTAATAAATATTTTATGGATCTTCATGTGCGCCGGATGCTCTGGACAGAAGATGGATGGCCTGTAGTATCACCCGAACGATATGCCGGAATAGATCCTGCTCCTGTTAACCCTGAAGATATCCCCGGACAATGGGAACGTATAGAATTTGGTTATACTGTTGTTCCTGGCTTCGCCGAAACACAAACAAATGCCAATATTCAGAAAGCTGTTGCAATTATGTTGAATAATGACGGAACAATAAACGAAAACCCTGATGATAAATGGTCATTTAAGAATCAAACACTTGAATTGAACTGGAGTAATGGAAATATAGACAAGGTTATTGTTGAAAAAGGCTGGGATTGGGAAAATAAGAAAGAAACAATTCTGTTTACTGGCCTTAATAATAATGGCACAACAATCTGGGGTAAAAAATCACAATAATATATACCCTGCTTTTATCTGATTTGTATAGGATTTTTTACTTATACAAAAAGAAGTTTTATATTTAAAAAAAATTATTTAATCATTACAATATGAAAAGAAACCTATTATTACTTTCAGTTTTGGCAATGTGGTTGTGCTATGTGTCAGAATCAAAGGCACAAACCGGAAAGACTTCAGGAGCCAGTTTAATTATTAATGCCGATATGGGCAAGACTACCATAAGCAGGCACATATACGGACACTTTTCTGAGCATCTCGGACATTGCATCTATGGTGGTTACTGGGTAGGAGAAAATTCTTCAATACCCAATACGCGCGGAATCAGAAATGATGTTGTTGCTGCCTTAAAACAAATAAAAATACCTAATCTGCGCTGGCCGGGAGGATGTTTTGCCGATGAATATCATTGGATGGACGGTATAGGTCCGCGCAGCCAGAGACCTAAAATGGTTAATACTCACTGGGGAGGTGTTACAGAAGATAATAGCTTTGGAACACATGAATTCATGGATTTATGCGAACAATTAGGCACCGAACCATATATCTGCGGCAATGTCGGCAGCGGTTCGGTTGAAGAAATGTCAAAATGGGTTGAGTATTTAACTTTTGATGGAGTAAGTCCCATGGCTGATTTGCGTCGTCAGAATGGCCGCGATAAAGCATGGAAAGTGCAATTCTGGGGTGTTGGCAATGAAAACTGGGGATGTGGCGGAAACATGACCCCTGAATTTTATGCTGATCAATATAAACGTTATGCCACTTTTTGCAGAAACTATGGAGATAATCATCTGCTCAAAATTGCAGGCGGTGCAAATACCGATGATTATAACTGGACAGAGACCCTGATGAAAAAAATACCTTCATGGCAGATGTGGGGTATTTCTTTGCATTATTATACAACCGATTGGTGGAACAAGGGTTCGGCCACCAACTTTGGCGAAAAGGAATATTTTGAAACACTCGAACGTTGTCTGAACGTTCCTAAAGTAATTGACAAGCACATTACCATAATGGATAAGTACGATCCTGAAAAAAGGGTGGCACTTGTAGTTGATGAATGGGGCACCTGGTTTGATGTTGAACCAGGAACAAACCCGGGCTTTCTGTTTCAGCAAAATACATTGCGCGATGCTTTTGTTGCAGGAATTCATCTGAATGAATTTAATAAACGATGCGACAGAATAAAAATGGCAAATATCGCACAAACAATAAATGTATTACAGGCACTTATTTTTACCAAGGATGATAAAATGGTTTTGACACCCACATACCATGTGTTTGACTTATATAAAGTACATCAGGATGCACTTTTATTGCCAACTGAACTGAAATGTCCCGATTATGAATGGAATGGCAAAAAAATACCTTCATTGAATGTGTCTGCTTCAAAAGATAATAATGGCATTATACATATTTCGGTTGTGAATATCGATCCCAAAAACGCTATTTCGCTTGCAGTAGATCTGAGAGGAACAGTTGTTAAAGAGATATCAGGTAAAATTTTAACCGCCGCTTCATTAAATTCAATGAATACTTTTGAAAAACCTGATGAGGTGAAAACTGCAGATTTCAAGGATTATAAACTGGATAAAAACGGCCTTACCGTTAAAATGCCTGCAAAATCAATTGTTGTCCTTGAATTGAAATAACTAAGCGGGATTAGTCAACAGAAAAACAATATACATTTAACCCGGGTATGATGAATCGGTTAATGCATCGTACCCGGGTTTATTTCGTTTTTAATGACACATTTCATGCCTTAACCATGTGATGCTGGTACCGGTATAGTTATATGCACGGAGGTACCTTTATTTATTTCACTTTCAATCCAGATATGCCCGTTATGTCTTGTAAGATATTCCTTGCATAATATCAAACCAAGTCCTGAGCCCGTTTCACCATTAGTACCCGGTGTTGATACCATGTTGTCAATCCTGAAAATATTCTTTAATGTGGTTTCGTCCATTCCGATGCCCGTATCTTTGACCGTAATTTCAATAAAATGGTTATTGTTGGTATTTACTGTGATTTCAATCCTGCCTTTGTGAGGAGTATATTTTATTGCATTTGACAATATGTTTCTGATAACTGTATTCATCATATGATAATCAATAAATACCCTGATTTCGGTTTCGCCGGAATATACTATTGAAATCTCCTTTATTTCAGCTTGCTGCTCAAGGGTTTTGATATTTTTCTGAAGAATGGCTGCAAAATCATATTCCTTTGGTGAAAACTGTATGCGCTCACGTTGAATCATTGACCATTCCAGTAAATTACCAAGCAGTTCATTCAGGTTTACAGCTGTGTTGTATATGGTTCTGGAATATTCTGAAAGCTTTTCTTCACTCAATGTATGGATTCTTTCGGCTATATATTTTGAGTATCCGACAAAACCATGTAATAAGCCTTTTAAATCATGAGCTATTATTGAGAAAAACTTATCTTTTTCGGCATTTATCCTTTTCAGATCTTCTACCTGTTTTTTGATTTTCAGTTCGGCTTCTTTCCGTTCAGTAATATCACGTGCAACACCCTGAAAACCTGACAGGTTTCCAAAAGCGTCATACAGGGGAGAGGCAATTATTTCTGTCCAGATGTATTGTCCTGTTTTGTGAACCAGCTGAATTTCATATTTTAAATTACCTGCAAGGTCACTTTTTATTTTTTTGCTTTTACGCATTTTTATTGTCCGCAAAATGAATTGGGCTGACTTTTCGGCAGTAAAACCCAAAAAATTTTTATTGAGCATTTCTTCAGGCTGGTATCCCAATATCTTAAAACCCGACGGACTGATATATATTATTTTCTGATCATTATCGGTTTGCCAAAGGATATCCTTTGTATTTTCAGCCCAAACCTTAAACTTTAATTCATTTACAAGCGCTTTCTGTTCGGTTAACCATCGGCTAATAGTATTGGCTGTTACAGCGGCAAATCCTTTTAATTCTTCAATAGCAGGTGGTTTTGTATTCTTTTTGCCTATAAGCACTGCTGTTCCGATAAGTCTGTTTTTATCCTGTAGGCTAATTCCGGCAAACCAACCAATGCCAAAAACTTTTTCGATTAAATTACCTATTAATGGACCGATAGTACCTAATGTTATTTCATGCAATTTGCCTACAATCACATATCTTTCAGAGGTAATGGATTTATATATTTCTTCGGTTACCTTAAAACGCAATCCCTCAAGCCTCAGACCAAACATTTCAGTGAATCTTCCTTTTTGTTTATCAGAAAAGGTAGTATGTTTTAATACTAAATCTGATGTATCATAATCATATAGTGAAATGGTGACACCGAATACATCAAAAATCTTTTTTAGTTCATCTGCCGCTACCATTAATATGTTTTCAGAAAACGGGACATACGACATCTTAATGGAGTAATTAAATAAAGCTGTCAGCAAATCATTGTTGCTCCGGTAATCTTCTGCAGAAATTGTTCGTTCGTTAATTTCCTGATTGTCAGTGGGAATATTTTTTTTCATTGAGAAATGTGAAATCAATTATGGTCGTATAA